>CAYSNT010000206.1:0-1505 GCA_964432505.1 uncultured Erysipelothrix sp. | reverse complement strand
TAAAGAAACCATTTCTTCATGGTCTTGGTAAAGTAAAGGGTAATGCGTTATGTTAAACTGATTTAAGTTACGTTTGAGTTGATTTAATAATGCATAATCTTCTAGGGTTGTAAGTAGGGTTATATCTGGCATACGTTTATTATACACCTTAATAACGATAATCTACAGATTAGATTCTCATTGCGTCTTTTTTGCCACAAAAAAGAGAAGAGGTTAGTCTTCTCTAGTGATGGTCGTGTTTATCATAGGTTTCATATGAGGCAGTGAACTTGATTTGAGTTGTAATGAAGATGAACCTTTAATGGAAAAGGTAGCAATATGTTCACCTTTCTTGTATCGAGTATCTGAGCGACCATCAGATACTAGAATGACTTGATTGCCTTCTCTTTCGATGTGACCTGAATAGGAAATGGAAACAACCCCTGGAACAAGTTGATATGTGTCATCTTCAAAAATTAAAAGCATCATTAGATTGTCATGATTCAAATAACGACCACTTTGCAATGGTTTTGGTAAGAAAGGTAAAATGAGTAGTCCAATCATGACACATGCACTGAGTAGGATGTATATTTTTTGTTTCATTTGAAACACCCTTGATTTCATTGCTTGGAAAGAAGATTAAACCATTAAAGATGGACGTATCTTACAAGCATTGATTTAGTATCATCATAACATCATTCTCATCCAGTGGAAATAAATGTTGTGATAAACGACCTAGTTTTACTGCTGATGAAGCCATTGCCTCAAAATGAGTGGAATCAATGTTCACTTCAGTGAGTGTGAGTGGTGCATTAAGTGATTTAAAGAATTCAATGGTTTTATCAATGGCTTGATAAGCAATACTGGAATCATCTTGTTTTGGATCAATACCCCAAACATTAACTCCATATCGAACAAAGATTGGCATGAGCTCTTCTTCAAGAATAAATCCCAACCATACTGGAATAAGGATACCTAATCCTAACCCATGAGTGACATCATAATAAGCAGAGAGTTCATGTTCAATGGCATGGACTGCCCAAGGACCAGGTTTACCAACTCCAGTTAGTCCATTTAAAGCCAAGGTGGATGCCCATGCTAAGTTAGCACGTGCATTATAATTGTTAGGTTCTTTTAATGCAATTGGAGCATATTTGATCATGGCTTTCATGACGGCTTCACTGATTGCATCTTGCATGAAGGTATCGTTATCGGCTTTAAAATAGTTTTCTAACGCATGAGAGAAAGCATCAATCGCCCCTGCGGCTGTTTGAATGGCAGGAAGTGTCATCATGTAGGTTGGATCAATGATGGAAGCATAAGGTAAAGAGTTTTGACCTCCTGTTCCTTTCTTAATGTTTAAATCTGTGTTGGTGATTACCGATCCACGATTCATTTCAGAACCAGTGCCTGATAAAGTAAGAACAGTGACTAAAGGGACGACTTCTTTGATTTTGGAAGCATCCATCACCAAATCCCAAATGTGACCATCATAATGAGCTCCTGCTCCCATGACTTTTGCAGCA
>CAYSNT010000205.1:0-1520 GCA_964432505.1 uncultured Erysipelothrix sp. | reverse complement strand
CTGTTTTTTAAGTAAAGGTAGAATCAAAGCACTGACAAGCAGTGGAAGAAGAATCAATAATACACGTAAACTCATGAAGGATCCTCCATGATGTCTTTGAGTTCACAACTTTGTGTGAATTCATAGATTTTGATGATTAAGGATAAAGAATAAGCAGAAATGGACACTGCAACCACAATTCCCGTCAGAATAAGCGCAGAAGGAATGGGGTTAATGAACCCACTTTGTGTGGTGGGAGTAAAAATAGGAGAAACGCCATTAGAAATCGTGCCAATGCTCACAAAAAACAAGAACACCGCCGTTTCCATGATGTTTAAACCAATAATGCGTTTCACTAAATTGGAGTGCGTGAGGACTGTGTGTAATCCAATCACAAACAAGGCCATTGCTCCAATGTAGTTCATATGACTTAATAATAGATCAATCATGAGGCACCTCAATGAGTGTTCTAAAGAGTGTGATCATGGTTGAAGCAACCTTAATTCCAATCCCAATGGTCAATAACGCAATCATTCCACTGGATAGGAGTGAATAGGCTTCTCCTAGTGGAAATCCAGCTGAAGCATTGGCTAAAAAGGATCCTACCGTGAATAAGCCAACTAAACCGACCAAGACATACCATAATACCCCTGCTGTCTCAACCAGTTTTAAGACATGATGAGGCAGTTTCTTTTCAGCCGCATCAAGACCAAACGTTAATGTATACAAGACAAATCCCGCACTGACAATGGCTCCACCTGAAAATCCTCCTCCAGGAGTGATGTGGCCATGCATCATGATAAAAAAGCCAAAAAGTAAGATAAAAGGAAACAATAACTTCGTGATGGTTTTTAAGATAATATCATTCATGTTTGTCTCCTTTCTTGCTTGTGGCACTCATGATGGACACCACCGCTGCGATGGAGGTAAATAAGACGGTGGTTTCACCTAAGGTATCAAAAGCACGATAATCTGTAATGATGGCTGCGATGATGTTTGCAGCTCCTGTATCCTTTAAGGATTGGGTCTTATAATATTCAGCTAAATTGTTATGGGCAGGCGCATTAGGATCTCCCATGGCAGGCATGGTTAAGACTCCCCAAGAGAGGATAAGAAAGAGCACCGCAAAAAGTAAAGTGGTGAGATGTTTCATTTTTCGAGTCGCTCCGTTTTTGCAAGTAACGCTAAAAAAAGTAAGGTCGTAATCCCAGCTCCAATGGCAGCTTCAGTGAGCGCAACATCCGGTGCCATGAGAAGTAACCACAAGACACTCATCATGAGTGAATATGAGGCAAAGATAATAATAGCACTGAGTAAATCTTTGGTATGTTCAACCGCAATGGCAGCCACAATAAGAAAGATAAGCAACAAAGCATTGAAGAGTTGACTCATCATTGGTCCTCCTTTTTCTCATACGCAATTTTTCCAATCAAATGGGCTCCAGTTGGATTAGTAAGCCAAATGAAGACAATGATAAGAATGAGTTTGATACTTAATAATGAAATGCCTTCTCTAAGCACAAAGCCTAGAAGGATAAATCC
>CAYSNT010000204.1:0-1557 GCA_964432505.1 uncultured Erysipelothrix sp. | reverse complement strand
CCATCATAGTGAGCTCCAGCTCCCATGACTTTTGCGGCATCGATAACACTACCCCCACCGACAGCTAAGATCACATCAATGTGATGTGCTTTGCATAAGTCAGCTCCACGTTGAACAGTCGTATGATGGGGGTTAGGCTCAACATTTGCACACTCCACAACATTAAAATCGTGTAACAATGAATGAATTGAATCATACAGTCCACTGCGTTTAATAGATCCTCCGCCATACACTAACAATACGTTTTTTCCAAAGTTTTCTAGGAGGGATGGGAGGGCTTTGATTTGATCTTTACCAAAGTAAATCTTTGTGGCGTTATCAAAAATAAAATTATCCATATCAATCTCGCTTTCTGTTATTTATTACCTTTATTCTATCATAGTTTCTTGAACTCTTTCATTGACAAACGTCGTTACCTTAACTACACTTAGGTCAAGAGAGGTGAGTGTATGCGTCGATTAATACTTGTAGTACTGTTTTTGTTCATGAGTGCATGTACCCCTTCTGATCCAAATCCTAACCCACCCATCATTGATGAAACCTTGAATCTTGAAGGCATGGTTTTTGTGAAGGTGGATTATCAAAGTTCACCTGATCAGTGGCAGTCACGCTCTTTAATGGAATCTGAGAGTAACAACATTCTTCGCTCCTTAACTTTAGAACCTTTAGAGGTCAGTGACGTTAATGTGGAGTTATCTTTATGGATCGTTTTATATACGCAAGAGAACATGTATTATGTAGCGCGAACAAATGAGAAACTCTATGTTAAAGATGATGGAGGGGATGTGTGGTATCAAAGTAATAACACCTCATTTGAAAGCATCTTTGATTGGATTTATCCTGATTATCGTTTCATGATTGATCGATTTGAGAATTTAATGGTGAAAGGTGCCATCACGGACCAATATAAATCATTGTTGTTGAGTGATGATAACAGTAATGTTGTTTCCACATTATTGAATGATTCACTGTGGTCTCCTCACCTTGAACGTTTCAATGAGACCTTATGGTATGATGCAATTATCACCATGAACAATGGAGATACCATTTTTTTACTCGAAGATGAAAGAGGAACACTCATGTGGGTGGTATCCACTGCGGAGTTAGCCCATGGCTATGTGTTAGAAGAATATGTCCTATCTAGGTTAATCTCAGAAATGACACCTTCATTTTTACTCCAGTACTTACAAGATCAACTCATCGAAGCTGAACTGATGCCTGAAGCTTACGAAGAAGATGGATTGTTGATTTCATTAGATGAGGTTATTTCAGAAGAGCTTCTTGCGAATACACGTATGGATGAATGGAGCATTGCGACTGATATTCCAGCTGTAGGACTCATGGTTGACTTGGTGCTTTTTGATGAGGTTTATGCCTATGCTTTTGCCCCTTGGCAAGAATTTGATATCGTTATGATTCACAATACCTTATTTCAAACCAATGATTTTTACTTTACACCACAAGGGTTAGGGCTTGATTTAAGAGCTCGAATTGAGAATTACTATAATTTAGAACCTTCAAACCCATAAAAGAACATATTTGAGAGTCATTCCTATG
>CAYSNT010000203.1:0-1571 GCA_964432505.1 uncultured Erysipelothrix sp. | reverse complement strand
ATCTTGGAACAGTTCTCACTGGCATTATTATATCCATTCCTTTCTATTGGAATCATAAGCATGTTGGGACTTCATCTTTTCTATAACACGAGGACGTAATCATGAAACCACTCTCCTCTTCACTTAAAGGAAGCTTATTCATGCTTTTGGCCGCCACCTTATGGAGTTTAGGTGGACTACTTTCTAAAGCCATTCCTTTTAATGCCTTAACTATATCCTTGGTGCGAGGTTTACTCGCTGCCTTCATGATTGGTATTGTCAAAGGATCATTCACTCTTAAAATCAACCGCTACAATGTCTTTTCTGGTTTCTTCATGTTTTTAACCACGGTCTTATTTATCAGTGCCAATAAACTCACCAGCGCAGCCAATGCGATCATGCTTCAATACACATCCATTCTCTTCATCATTCTTTTAAATCAACTCTTTTATCGTTTAAAACCTCATCCCATCGAGAGAAGAACCTTCTTCATTGTTTTAGTGGGAATGCTTTTGTTTTTCTTTCAAGACATCCAATTGGATGCTCAAATCGGTAATCTATTGGCTTTAGGCAGTGGATTATCCTTTGCCTTTGTGTTTGTCTTAAACAAGCATCCTTTAGTGGAACCTTTAGAATCCACGTATCTTGGACAGCTCATGTCCATTGTCTTACTCCCTATGCTTTGGTTGGATACCACACTCACTTTCGAAGCAGTGCCTTGGATACTCCTCATCTTCATGGGCATTGTACAGCTTGGTTTAGGGTATGTGTTCTTTGCGAAAGGCATCCAACTGATCAGTGCATTAAGTGCCAATCTGATCACCACCATTGAACCCATTCTTAATCCACTTTGGGTGTTTTTCATTTTAGGAGAAAGTATTCACATTAATTCCATACTAGGAGGTGCCATCATCATCGGTGCCATTGGATGGATGAACATCTCCATCACATCGGTGAACAAGCAAACCATCTTGCTTGAAAAAGAAGGACACGCTTGATACACTAGGTTTGTTTGAACATCAAAGTAGGAGAACAATTATGTTAAAGCGTTCATTATCCATGATTCATCTTGTCTCATTCATCATGTCCATGATGATTGGTTCGGGGGTATTTTATCTTGGCGCGTATGTCTTGTTTGTCAGTGAAGCTTCCCCTCTGCTTTCATTACTTGCTTGGGCTGGAGCAGGAGTATTCAGTTTAGTCTTAGCATTAAACTTTGTAGAATTAGGACTCATGTTTCCAAAGTCAGGTGGTACATACACCTTTCTTAAAGAAGCTTACTCTCAGCGTTTAGCTTCCATCTTTGGATACACAGGGTTTTTACTGAGTGGGTCAGGATCGATTGCCGCATTGGCGTTAGCCTTTGCTAATCTGGTTAGACAATTCAATCCCTCATTGACAACCTCCACCCCTTTGTTGGCCAGTATTCTCATCATTACCCTCACTGGATTAGCCATGAAGGAAATCAGTTCTAATGCTTTAGTATCGCTTTTCATCACTGGAGCGAAAGTATTAGGGCTGATTGTGATCATTGTTTCAGGACTACTTTTAGGATCACAATCCATTGAAATGTCACTTCCATCATCAATGTC
>CAYSNT010000202.1:0-1588 GCA_964432505.1 uncultured Erysipelothrix sp. | reverse complement strand
AAGAAACCCTAACATTAAAAACACAGCCGACATCACTAAAAGAAGGGTGACTGTGATTTGGGTCTTGATAGAACGCAGCTTAATCTTCATGCGGTTCACCTGAATCTTTTTGAGCATTCTTATAAGCGTACATTCGATCATCAGCCACACGAATCAAGTCATAAATGGTATTACCGTCATCATTGAAGGTTGCGATACCATAACTAATGGAAGAATAGATTGATTTGCCTTGATATGGGAGTGGAGTTTGTTTTAAAACGTTGTTGAGTTCTTCAAACTTAACAATCAAATCATCAACAGAAGCATTAAACAATAGTCCAACAAACTCATCTCCACCATAACGTGCAAAAACATCGCTTTCACGCATGCTGTTTTTGATGAGTTGAGCCACTAAGGTGATGATTTCATCTCCTACAAGATGAGAGTATTCATCATTCACATGTTTAAGATTATCCACATCAATCATGACGAGATGAAAATGTTCATCATAGCGTGTGGCTCGTTTAATGATAACATCACTGTGTTCATCAAAGAAGTGACGATTATATAGACCGGTCACACGATCAAAGCGAGAAAGGTAAGCTTTCTCTTCATAAAGCAAACGATTGGTGATTGCGATTTCGATGGACTTAGAAATAAATTCAATGGATTTAATGTCATCTTCACTGAATGCAAAAGGTTCAAGTGAATCAACATTAATCAAACCATAAAGTTTGCCTTGAAAGTATATCGGCGCACTCAAGGCTGAATGGATGTACACTTGTTCGCCATACTCTGTAGTAACAGGGATGTAGTAAGAGAGTTGAGTTGCATCAACAATATTAACAATACGATCCACACGACCATTGGTTTCCTTATAAATGAAGGATTCTTTATAAGGTAGTTTAAACGTAAACACTTCTTTACTGTATCCTACACTAGCAGCTGTATGAAAATAGTCTTCTTCTAATATAAGAATAGTTCCTAAAGTGGATTTATCCAACGCTTTAAGTGTTGTATTTAAGACAAAATTATAAAAGGATTCTAAATCAGTGCTATCTAGAATTGAATTCGAGATTTCAATAATCAAAGCTCTGAGCTTGGCTATTTGTGCAACATTTTGTTCATATTTCTTACGGTCGCTGATATCAACCAACAAAGCAAAAGTAGCAGGTTTTTTGTCATACACGACCGTCTTTAACATAACATCAAAATAATACGTTTCTCCAAAGGAGTTCTTCACCCGTATTTCTTGTCTTGGTTCACGATTCAAATGATCAATGTCATGATAGATATTATTGAAAATAGGATCAATCGTTTCCTCTTTGATGGCATCTTGAAAGTAAATATTGGCATAGAGTAAACGATGCTCATTAAATACAACCATGGGCATAAGAGTAAAACGTTCAAGTTGCTCCAAAATAGTATGGTTCAACAGGTCAATATGATGAAAATCCATGGTGCGTTCCCTTCTTATGATTTCACACAAATTATAGGGTATTTGTATCGCAATGACAACCTTGAATGATGAAAGGATATTTAAATCTGTCACTTATTCGGGAGTTTGACACTTCAATCAATTGATCAATTCCAAAAGTTCTCTACTAAG
>CAYSNT010000201.1:0-1605 GCA_964432505.1 uncultured Erysipelothrix sp. | reverse complement strand
ATCTAATGCTTTGAGTTGAGTCAACATAGAATCAACCCACTGTTTAATGTGGTGTTGATTGTTTTTTCTTGACCAATTGAATATTTTGGTAGTTTTCACAACATGCCCTTTCATTAAAACATGTTTTGATAATTGCTTCATTGCATTAGTACCCCCCATCCATTCAAAAGGAAAATGATGGGTTAAAAACAAATGGGTTTCTTTAGCTTGAATGTTCAATTGGTGATTAATGTAATGATTTAGACCACGACATAAACTAAAGGCTTGAACCCATCCTCCGATGATCAGTACATCCACATTGGATTTAACTTCTTCCACAACAGTCACAAGACGTTCTGGATGTTGCATACTCACATTCACATCTTCATCTTTAATGTGAGTCAAAACGACATCATGACCCTGTATTTTAAGTTGATCCATACATTTTTGTGCAACATAGAGTGTATTACCACTTTGAGAATGTACAATGAAGCCAATCTTCATAAATCCTCCTTCATTCACTTCTTGTGAATGTTTTCATAAGTTAATCCTATCACTGTCATCATTGATTCACAAGAGATATTCACTTATGAAGTAAGGATAAGAAATCACTTTGATTCACGTTTTAGCTTTTTTGCTTGTTGTTTTAAAGAGGGTGATACTCGATAAGACTCTTGAATCTTTTGAATGGCTTTTCGTTGTGTCCAATCAAAAAGATTTTGTGACATAAGCAAGCTGATAGCATGCTCTGGGTATTGAACCATTATGGTTGCTATAGCCCAAGCCATTGCCATTTGTGTATAGCAACCTTCACATTTAAGTTGGAGTAACAGTGATGATACCTCATTAATGTATTCATCATTGAGAAAATGACTCAAACACATGACCGCAACACAGCGTTGAACAAACTCATCTGAAGAAGAAGAAAGTTCGACTAAGACGTCAAATACTTGTTTAGGATACACCTTAGCAATCACAAATCGTTAGCACAGTGAATCCACCACACTCCACTCCTTCGCAATATTACAATAAACTTTAAAATAATGGATTGCTAGATCAATGTCTTTGACACGTTTTAAAACCATAGTATGAATGATGTGCAACTCATACACTTCACTGGTGTTGGAATCAAGAAATTGAATGGGATTTTCTATCTGCTTAGCAATCTTACTCATTTGAGGATAACTTAATCCATAAGTAGGAATATTATGATTAACACTCTTAATTGGTGTTAGATGTTTAGACTGATGTTTAATCAGACCAAGGATATCATTGGCTAGCATGTGAACCTCACAAAAAAGACCAATTAAAAATTGATCTTTCTATATCGTTTTTTAGTATAAAGATTTTGATCTGCTTCTTTAATCAATACATCCAATGATGAATGAATGGTTTCATCATAGCATGCAACACCAGCTTCTAGAGAGAGTTGATAATAGGTGTTGCTTTGAATATTAAACTGATTGATTCGCTCATTTAACACAAGATTAATGTGTTCTAGCAGTGAGAACGAACATTCAGAAATATAAATCACAAACTCATCTCCCCCCATACGTGCTAACACATCATCTTTAAATATATTGGCTAAGATAGATGCTGTATCCATGATCAGTTGATCCACTACTT
>CAYSNT010000200.1:0-1618 GCA_964432505.1 uncultured Erysipelothrix sp. | reverse complement strand
CAAAAGCAACAGGTTCAAGTAAACATGTGGCATCTTGAGTTTGAAGCATCTTTTCTTTAAGAAAAGAGGCTAGAGGGGTGAATGTTGGTGGCAATGTAATGTTCATAAATAAGAAAAAGGGAGAAACTCCCTTTAATCGTTGATACCCATAATGGTCATTTCATCAAGTTCTTCTTTTTTACGAGCTTTGACTTTCTTTGCTTTAGGTTTGCGATGTTGTTTGAGCCATAACCATACCATCGCCGCTACGAAGATGGAGGAATACGCCCCAGCAATCAGTCCAAAGACCATCGCAATGTTAAAGTTGAAAATCTCACGACTTCCTAAGAAGAGTAATGCTAAGATTGGAAGAACGGTTGTGAAGGTATTGAATAAACTTCTAAAGAAGGTTTCCGCAATCGCTTCATTGACAATCGCAACATAATCCTTAAGATGAATCACAGGTTTAGGGAAGGTTTGAAGTGTGTAGCGAATTCTATCAAAGACCACAATCGTGTCATCCACAGAATAACCAATGATGGCTAAAATAACCGCAATGAGTTCAATGTTGAATTCAAGTCTAAAGATTGCGAATAATGCGAAGACAATTCCAACGTCATGCAAGAGTGCAACAATGGTTCCAATCGCATAATCGATTTCAAATCTAAAGCTGATGTAGGCTAACATGAGTAACCATGCCACCACTGATAAGATGAGGGCTGATAAAGCAAGCTCACGACCTACTACCGGTGTTACTACGATATCATTGGCTGGATGTCCATACTCACGCAAGATGAAAGCTTTTAATGCTTGTAAGTTTTCACTGCTTTCAGTTTCACGTGTGGTGACATAAGCAGTGTCATCCCCTGCGAACTGAACACGAATGTTGTCATAACCAAATTGTGCAAATTGCGTACGAATGGTGGCTGTATCAAATCCAGTGTCAGACGTCATGGTAATCTTAGTCCCTGACGCAAAGTCGACCCCAAAGTTGAGGAACTCACCATTGGTGATCCAATTGAATGAACCAAACAAACCACCCGTAAGTAGAATGATTAAGGATGCTAAGATGAACTTGCGAGAAATCTTCACGAAATTAATCTTCTCAAATCCACCAAAATATTTACGTTCTTCCCCTAATGAAAGGTTAGGAACCATGTCTTTTTTAATTTTGAATAACGTTAAGTTAGTGAATTTTCCTGATTTCACCAGTGAGTTGATGAGGAATCGAGTTAAGACCACGTTAACGATAAGGGTTGTTAGAACCGTCACCATGAGCATGGTTGCGAATCCTTTAATGGACCCTGTTCCTAAAAGATACATGACGGTAGCTGAGATGAACGTTGTGAACTGGCTATCAAAAATGGTCCAGAAGGATAAACGATGTCCTTCATCAACCGCAGTTTCTAAACGTTTTCCTAAGTATAGTTGATCTTTAATTCGCTCAAAGGTAACGACGTTGGCATCCACCGTCATCCCTACCCCTAAGAGCAAGGCTGCAATACCTGGTAAAGTATATACACCACCCAAAGCATTGTACATCGTGAAGACCACTAAAATATAAAGCATCAACATGAAGGCTGCAATGATACCAGGAACATGATACTCAACAACCATTGACAACATGACTGCTAAGGCC
>CAYSNT010000199.1:0-1619 GCA_964432505.1 uncultured Erysipelothrix sp. | reverse complement strand
CTCGTCGGGCTCATAACCCGGAGGTCGTAGGTTCAAATCCTGCCCCCGCAACCAATGGTTCTGTAGCTCAGTCGGTAGAGCAATGGACTGAAAATCCATGTGTCGTCGGTTCGATTCCGACCGGAACCACCATTATAAAAAACCCCACTCGCAGAAGTGGATTTTTTATTTTATGAAGGTTTTCTTGTAAATGCGATGGGTTGGAGTTGAGTTGATGTGATCTAAGTACCAATCATCAAAGGTTTCTAGTTTGAGTAACTGTGAGAGAGTGATGATATTGTTTAGGGTGCAAGCCCTTAAGAATGCTCCGCGTGCGTGCTTAGCATGAACGGAGACGATTTTCTCTTTTCCATCCATAATGGATATAAATGAAGTATCAATGATTTTGGCGTGTTGGCGAAGTTCGCTAAGGTCAATCATGTCTTTGAATTCCTGTGAACAGATAAACACAATGACTTTTGAATTCGATTGTATGAGGTGTTGAGTGACCTCTTTTTTTATGGTTTGAAAACTGTTGTCTAATCCTAGTTGCTTTAAGGGGGTTAGAAAATCCAAACGATAAGGTTGAATCATGTCAAAGGGTCTTAATAATCCATAGAGAGCAGAGTATATATAGAGGTGGTGTTGAAGGTAATCCAAGTGTTGATATGTCATCTCTTTAAGATGAATGGATTTGAATGCTTCACCATAATACGAATAAATGGCTGGGTGATGTTGTGGGTGATGCAGGTGAGTGTAAAGATGAGTGGCTAATGATTCTGAAATAGAGTACAGTGTTTGTAACTGAGGAATTGAACACGATTTTAATGAATCTAATATCACTTGGGTTTGTGAGTGCGTGTGTGGCTTACTTCCCTTGAGTGGAGAAGGATGTGGCTTAAAAATTTTAGCTGGGGATAGAATGAATTTCATAATGCTCCTTAATAACCTGAGAACTCAACACCACTGTGAATTCCAACATCATCGATGAGTAGGGTTGATCCATTAAACAATTGAAGGTGAATCTGACCTTCTAGTCCTTCTTTGATCATGTCCTTCATGCTTCCTTGTTTTGGGGATACAAGCGCTATAGAGCTTGGTGAAGTGATTTTCAAGATGCACTTGAGAGGGCCTTTGGTTAAGGTGATGAGTCTGGTGTGTTCATCAATGGTTTCAATTTTAAATTTGGAGAAGTTGTAAGTGGCGAAGCGAGTTTCTTGGTTGTGATGAGTGATGTTAGCAATAAGTCCTTCAAATTCAAAACCAATCATTGGGATGGTTGCGATGGATAAGAAAAGACTGGTATTGGGGTTGGTGAAATGATTGGATTGACACCACACATATTTGCTAGGAAATGATTTGCCCCAATCTTTCTCGATATACCCTTTTTCATTCTTAAAATCGATGATTGAATCATTTAAGGTAAGAGTGCCATCCAATGTATGATTCATAGAGATCACTCCATGATTGCATTCCATGCGTGGTATATAGTGGAAGGGACCCATGATCGTTGGGGAGTAAAGACTGGTTTTGATTGGAGTAATTCCATTGATTCTAGCGGATAGATCTAGAAATAAATCCTTATCATGATAGGTGAACTTAATGGACTCAAGTGAGAAAACATTGTCTTTAAGTGATAC
>CAYSNT010000198.1:0-1650 GCA_964432505.1 uncultured Erysipelothrix sp. | reverse complement strand
CCTCACGTTAAGCAAGATTAACTCTCATTTCCTTTAAATTCATTTCAGCTTCTTCTAAACGATCATGAATGTAATTTTTGACTAAAACATTAAGCTTCTGAGAGATAAAATAGGATGTTTCATCATAAAGTACCAGATAGACCAAAATATCATGATCCAATACGAAACGTTGAATGGTTGACATAGCAATCTTGATGGCTTTTTCTTTAGGAAAACGATGATGACCTGAAGATAGGAGTGGAAAGGCAATGCTTTCACATTTCATCTCAATTGCTTTAATAAGACATCGCTCATAGACCTTGATTAATTCATCCATTTCCTGATTAAATCCACCTTGCCATAGAGGAGTTTGTGTATGATAAATCAATTTTGTGTGCAAATTAAACCCAGGAGTGACTAGAATATCTTCAGAATGATGAAAGGATAAATGAGAAATAGTCTCTTTCAAATGTTCACCAGCTCGAGCTTGAATCTGATAATCCACACCACTTCCTAAACTCAAATCCCGATTGACAGCATTCACAATCACATCGACATCCAATTGAGTTATATCTTGTCTTATGAGTTCAAAAGGCATATCATTCCCTCCATTGCTTACACCTCTCATTATAATTGATTCTCAAGGAAAGTCTGAAATAACTTTGTGCTTTAAAGAACTAATCTCATTATTCATTCATAATGATGCAGTTAAATTTTGTCTTTGTCCAAATCTTGACTCAATAAAATGGAGTAGTAATGATCAATAAGCCATGCACCTAGTGGGGCAGCAATCAAAATAGAGAGCACTGCTGTGGATAATATCAGTTGACCCAAGGGATGATTTAAACTTAAAGCTATGCCTCCTATCGCAGCTTGAACAGTCGCTTTTGGAATGTATGCTAGTCCAATGAAAATTCTTTCCTTGAATGAGTAGTTTGTTTTAATCAAACTGATCAGAACACCACTGATTTGAATCATAAGACTTAATCCTATTAAAAGAATCGAATTTAGCCCCACACCCGATAAGTGAGCGAGTGAAACACTAGCTCCAACCAACACAAACAATATGACTTCTGATGCCAGCCACAACTTAGAGAATTTAATTGATAAGCGACGTGCTACTTCTGGTTTTTCAATCTGAAATGTCGCACCTAACATCATGATTGCAATTAACCCTGAAAAGGCCAAATATGAAAGTTTAATTTGTTCAAGCGCAAGCAATAGAAATGCAACAGAAACCATAATCATGACTTTTCCACTGTCACGAATATGAAAACGAGTAACCCACCATGAAAGCAGTTTACCAACTACGATTCCTCCAATGATCCCCATGATGATGGATGAAGGAAGTTGTATCCAATTTAAAGATGTGATACTTCCCGTGATTGATAATGATAGAAGTGATGTAAATAAAACAATCACAAATACATCATCCATGGATGCACCAGCCATCACAAGCTGTGGTACAAGTTGTCTAGTCCCCCATCCTTTTTCTTTTAGTTTAAGCATTTTGGGTACAATAACCGCAGGTGAAACAGCCGCAATCACACTTCCAAGTAAAGCCGCGTCAACAAGAGATAACCCCAATAATAGGGGTCCTAATATCATGTATCCTATGATTTCAAATAAAGCAGGAAAAAACTTAACAGCATAGCGGGTCTTCCTACACGC
>CAYSNT010000197.1:0-1661 GCA_964432505.1 uncultured Erysipelothrix sp. | reverse complement strand
TGGAATCTTCCAATCAATGGCTTTGATGAGGATGAGCACTAAACCGAGCACAAGAATACCCAGTCTGAAGGTTTCTCCTGCTGATCCCGCATGTTGACCCATGAGTAGTGTCATGATAGTGAATGGATAAGGACTTGCTCCCGCATTCAATTGAATGAGAGGTGTTGCTGTTGAGACAATATCATTGGTCACTGGATTCAACCAATTCGTTAACATTAAGTTAGGGAAGGCAAAAGCTAAAAACACCCATCCTACAGCTGCAGGATGGAAGATGTTTCTTCCTGTTCCCCCAAAGATGGCTTTACCATAAAATGTTCCAAACATCGACCCAATCATGACCATCCACCATGTTGAAGTTGGAGGTAAGACTAAGGCAAAAATCATAGGGTTTACAAACCAACCATAATCTAAAGGACGCTTTCTTCCCTTTGCAAACATCAACTCAATCACCAGTGCTGAAAGGTAAGACACCCCTACCATCAGTAACACATTCAAACCAAAAACAGTTGTTGCGTAAATCGCCAACAACCCCAAGGCTGAAGTAGTGATGATCATGGTCTTTAAAGAGAAGGATTCCTTAGGTAAGGATGTATGACTCTGTATCATAATTCACCGCTTTCTATTAATTTATTGTGACAGTCTGCTACTTTGAGTTCATTATATCATGTGACATTTTGTGATGTTAGTAAAATAATCTTTTCACGACCTCTTTGTGAAAGTATTTGACAAATTCACAATGGATGTGAAAAAACACAAAAAAACCTCAAATAATGAGGTTAAAATGACATGACGAAGTCTAAGAATCGTTTCAGTTCACTGCTGTTTGGATGATCGAGTTGGGCGATAGGACCACTCTCAATCACCTTACCTTCTTCCATGTAAACAAACACATCAGCCACTTGTCTCGCAAAGGCAATTTCATGGGTGACAATCACAAACTTACGGTTTTGCTCACGCAGTTTTAAGATCGCATGAAGCACTTCTTTGGTTAAGATTGGATCTAAGGCTGAGGTCGGTTCATCAAAAAACAGAATATCCGGCGATGCTGCTAAAGAGCGAATGATGGAAACTCGTTGTGCTTGACCTCCAGAGAGTTGAGTAGGTTTCTTATGCATATGGTCGCAAAGTTCAAACTGTGAAAACAATTCACTCGCAATGGTTTGTGCTTCATTTTTACTTTTCTTATGCACTTTTTCTAACACTAAGGTCACATTTTCAAAAGCACTGAGATGAGGAAACAAACCATGGTGTTGAAATACAAATCCAATGTGCTTGAAGTATTCCTTTTCATCAGTATGAATGACATCCATGCCATTCACTTCAATGTTTCCTTTGGTGGGGGTTTCAATCTTTGATAGAAGCCTTAACAATGTGCTTTTCCCTGCTCCTGATGGACCAAGCAATGCAATCGCAGAAGCATTCTCTATGGTTAAAGAAACATTATCAAGCACTGTTTTTCCTTCATAAACATGGGTTAAGTGTGATACTTGAACTTTCATGCACTGATTTTCCTTTCTACCCAACGTGAGATTGCCATGAGTGGAATCGTCATAAGGAGGTACGTCACAAACATGAGGAAATAGCCTTCCACATATAAGAGCAAATTTGCTTGAATGCGATCAATGGCTCCATAAAGCTCTCTTACTCCAATCACTGCCAAT
>CAYSNT010000196.1:0-1690 GCA_964432505.1 uncultured Erysipelothrix sp. | reverse complement strand
GCGTTTAAGTGATCGTCCTCTTTTACTTAAATTATCAACATTGATGTTGGATTACGCTGCGTTTCTTCATGTGAACTTGGATGACATCATTGCGATGGATATTCTTGATCGTTTGTCTTCTTTTAGGAAAATGGCTTCACTATGGCATTACCTAAGAGAACTCATTGTGAACATCAGAGATAAATCCTCGCTTAACCAACAGTCCAAATCCATGGAGTTGTATAAAGAGATTGAGTTTATGATGAAACGCTCCTTTCAAGATCCTTTGTTTTCAATGGAAATGGTATGTGATCACTTAAACATCTCTTCATCTTACTTAACCAGTTTATTTAAACGATACTCAACATCTTCATTCAATAAATGCTTAGTTAAACTGAGAATTGATAAAGCTAGTGAATTATTGCTTAATACACCATTGAAGATTTATGAGATTGCGCAAATGGTGGGATACAATGATGTGTATTATTTCTCTCATTCCTTTAAAAAACAAACAGGGGTAACCCCAAAGGAATTTAGACATGAATAATGTGCTTAAAAAACTGACCATCGGTCAAACCACCTTCATGATCATTGTGGTCATTGTGACGTTCACGTTGTCCATTTTTAGTCTGTTTGCGTATCGTTTGATGTACAGTGCAACGGATGATTTAATCAAGACTTCCTCTAAAGAGTTTACGTCTCAACTCATTCTCAACTATGAGAGTTACATGAGTGGAGTGATTGATATCAGTAATCAAATTCAACGTCGTTTGTCCAATTTAGACTATCCTTTAAACAATGATGATATTGAAGTCGTGTTTGAATCACTGATTGATGTCAACCGTAATCTAAGAGGGGTAGCCTTGTTTGATTCAAACACACTTCTCGCAAGTTCTAGCATTCAACTAACTCAAGACATTCAACCTTGGATTGAACTTGCCTTATCCAATGAAGAAATTCATCATTTCAAGTTTGTGGATGATCGCTTGTTTGTGTTGAAGTCCTTTACCTTAGGACCATTCATGAATCAAACGTTAACGTTACTCATTGAACTTGATAAATCATTGTTTGATGCGATCGCCTTTAATACCAATCTTGGTCTTCATGGACATATCTTATTACTGAATGAATCCTTAATGCCAGTCTACAGTGTGGGGGATTATGATGAGACCCAATCCTTAAGTGTTATTAATCAACAATTGTTAGGGATGACATTACTAGAATATGAAACCCAATCGATGGCACTCAATGTTTCCACGATTCGTGGAACACGATGGATGATTGCCACCTTCGTGAATGTGAATGCGATCAATCAGACCAAATCTGAGATTTTGATTGCGATGATAGGGATTTTGCTTCTCATGATGGTCATTGTAGCGTTTGTGTCTGCAAGTTTCTCTGGTCGACTCAATTCACCGATGAGACGCATTCAATCGCACATTCAAAAAATCCAAGAAGGCAATTTTGAAGAACAGATAGAAATTGATGGTCAGATAGAGATGGTAAAACTAGCCGATACGTTCAATACCATGTCCTCACAAATCAAACAGTTAATGGACAACGTGGTCACTGAACAACAAGAAAAGCGTGTGAGTACCATTAAGGCTCTTCAAAATCAAATCAATCCTCACTTCTTATACAACACATTGGATTCCATCGTGAACTTATCCGAAAACAATCAAAATGAAGATGTAGTGGAAGCCATCATTGC
>CAYSNT010000195.1:0-1734 GCA_964432505.1 uncultured Erysipelothrix sp. | reverse complement strand
AATGGAATGCGTTGATGATGTTGGCGGGAACCATGGGACTGGTTTCCATGTTCATCGAATCCAATATGCCAGCTTTATTAGCAGATTTGCTTATTGAAAAAATGCCCAATGTGCGTTGGACATTGGTGGCATTAAGTGTGTTTGCGGGGGTGATATCGGCTTTTGTGGATAATGTGGCTACGGTATTGATGATTGCTCCTTTAGTGTTATCTTTTTCTAAAAAGATTAACATGTCTCCAGTCATTGGGTTGATTTCCATTGCGATATTCTCAAATCTTCAAGGTGCAGCTACTTTAGTAGGAGACACAACCTCCATCTTATTGGGTGGATATGCCAATTTATCGTTCTTTGATTTCTTCTTCTTAGATGGAAAGTTTGGTTTATTTTGGGTTGTGCAAGCGGGAACCCTTGGTGCGGCAATCTTATTAAGTTTCATGTTTAAATCCTACAAACAACCCATCACTTCAATTGAAAGAGCGAAGATTCACAGTTATTTCCCTTCCTTTTTAATGATTGCCATGATGGTGTTACTCATTATCAATTCACTCATCCCCAACTCACCTGATTGGTCCAGTGGAGCGATACCTTTAGGACTGTTTGCTTTTGGATTAATTGTTGATGTGATTAAGACTAAATCGTTTAAAGCCAGTCAAGATCATTTCCTCAACATTGATTTCTTCACCTTAGCGTTACTGACAGGCTTGTTCATCATGATTGGTGGTTTATCCTACACAGGGGTGATTGCCTCACTGAGTCAATGGTTCTTATCCATTGGCAATAATAATGTCTTTCTTATGTATTCACTCATTGTTTGGATTTCGGTCTTTTTATCAGCCTTCATAGACAACATTCCTTATGTGGCAAGTATGCTTCCTGTGGTGGGTCTGATTGCGACAAGCATGAACATGAGTCCTAATTTATTCTATTTTGGTTTACTTGTGGGAGCAACTTTAGGTGGTAACATGTCACCTTTAGGGGCATCCGCCAATGTCACTGCGATTGGAATCTTAAGACAAGAAGGCTATGAAGTGGAAAGTAAAACCTTCATGAAACTAGGGATACCGATAACACTCATTGCGGTAAGCATTGGGTATGTGCTTATCTGGATGATTTGGAGTTAAACATAGAATTAGAAGTGAACTTGAGGTCAATGATAGACTTCAAGTTTTTGTTTGGAACAGAATAAACACTCTTTTTGGATAAACCAATGGTTAAAATCATTCTGTTAAACGAATTGTGTAAGAGGATGATTGATTGACTTTGAGGTGAAGTACGACTTGTTTTCTTTGGACATTGATATTCGTGATCAAATTTGACATGCAAGGACCATAATGTTAGTCTTAAATAAACGGGGGAGGATGAAGTAGACTAATGACACAAGAATGTAGAAGAGTATTGTATTGCGGTACTTCTTTCTTTTATTTTCAATAATTAACTGGATTTGTTTATGAGGTTATCTTAGTTTGTTGACTTGTATTGAGGAATATTTGGCAAGGACCTCATAGTGAGCTTCTAGGTTTGTCTTTACAGTCATTAACAATCCAATGATTGCATTGTGATTTGCGATTAGTGGCTATTCCCAAAGTTTAATCATCTTCATGTTTATTAAAAAATTAAAGGAGAAAGAGTATGTTGTTACAAGAAATCCTTTTATTTATAATTCTCATCGCAGTGGTTTCATTGATCAAATTTGATTATTTTAAAAACCGTAAAAGACGAACCATTGGACATGTT
>CAYSNT010000194.1:0-1750 GCA_964432505.1 uncultured Erysipelothrix sp. | reverse complement strand
ATCGTATAAGCAAAAGGAACGCACCCCAATTTTTGGTGGTGTCATCTTTTTACTTGTCGCATCAGGAGTCACTCTTTTTGTGGGGGCCTCCAACATCGATTTTAAACTTTTAAGCGTGATCATTCACACGTTGCTTTTCGCAAGCATAGGTCTTGTGGATGACATTAAAATCATCAAAGAGGGGAAAAATGATGGTTTATCAGGAAAAACTCGTTTAGTGCTTCAAACTCTTTTTGCGCTATCTTTTGTATGGTTTACTTTGGACACAACCCCCATTCCTTTCTTTTCTTTCTCACTTTCTTTACCTTTATGGTTTACTATTCCTATGCGTGTTTTCATGATTGTAGGTAGCATCAATGCTTTTAACATTACTGATGGAATGGATGGTTTATCCGCAGGATTAGCCATGTTTGTGCTTGGTGGATTGGCTGTGTTATCACTCAATCAAACCTCCTATGCTTTAACGTTTATCTTCGCATTATTGGGTTCAATTTTGGCTTTCTTGGTCTTTAACTTCTCTCCAGCTAAAATATTCATGGGAGATGTAGGAAGCTATGGTTTAGGTGGAGCACTCATCATGTTAGGGATGATTTTAAATCAAGAAGTTATTTTCATTCTCTTGTATGCCGTCTATTTGATTGAAGTCATCTGTGTCATCATTCAACAAGTGGCTGTTCGTGTCTTTAAACGTCGTGTGTTCTCTTACACCCCGATTCATTATGCATTTGTGTTAAAAGGCATGAAGGATGTGAATGTGGTGTTGATGTTTTATGTTTTTGGAGCACTCAGTTTAGGAGTGGGCCTATTAACTTACTTCATCGGAGGCTTTTAGTATGGCACTTAAAGCGCTTATTTTAGGAGGTGCTCGCAGTGGTTTTGCGGCCGCAAAACTGGCCTGTGCAAAAGGTTATGAGGTCATCCTTATGGATGAATCCAAACTAGAGACTGTTCCTTTCTCACATCCATCTTTATCCATCATTGATCAAAGTTTTGATGAAACCATTCTTAACCATGACTTTGATGTGATCATTAAAAACCCTGGCATTCCTTACACTCATCCTTTCATTCAAAAATGTGCTGCAAAACAACATTTGTACAATGAAATCGAATTTGCATCTTTCTTTGTCCCACATTACACCATCGCAGCCATCACTGGAACCAATGGTAAAACCACCACCACAGAAGCCTTAGGACATATCTTTAAAACATGTCTTCCTTATGGCATTGCGGCTGGCAACAATGGTCTTCCTTTATCCAGCGTGGTGTTGGATCATCCCCATGAACCCATGTTTGTGGCATGTGAGATTGCAGCTTTTCAATTGTTAGATACGTATACCTTTAAACCCAAAGTAGCCACGATTTTAAACCTTACTCCCGATCACTTGGATGTCTTTGATTCAGAAAACACGTATTATCAAGCCAAATGGCGTATCACACATAACTTAAGTGAACATGATACGTTCATCTTGAATTTGGATGATGAAAACGTGGTTAAAACAATGCCTTCTAACCTACGATGCAAAGTATTGACCATTTCCCTGACAAAGGATGCGGACATCATGGTGATGGGAAACAAAGTCATCATGCAAGGACGAGTCATCTTCAATAAAGAAGAAGTTCAACTTGAAGGGGATCACAATTTATTCAACATCATGATGGCTGCAGCCATGGCAATTGTGGTTGGGGTAGAGCCGATGAAACTGTCTAAAGCCATTAAGTCATTTAAAGGTGTTCCTCATCGCATTGAATA
>CAYSNT010000193.1:0-1755 GCA_964432505.1 uncultured Erysipelothrix sp. | reverse complement strand
ATCACCAAAAGCCACGTAATGAATAGGTTCTTGAACATATTCAAAATATGTTTTAATTCCTCTGAATTTGGATTGACCCGCATCCACCACATCAGCATAAGTAGAGCGACCTAGAAAAACATCTAATCCATCAATAGCTTTGAATGATAGTAATTTTTCAACATCCTCATGATAAATCATAAGCATATCTAACGGTTCATTTTCATAAGGTTTAATGAGTGTGGGAATAGGTTCATGAAAGAAGGAGTGAGCTTTAATCACAACATCTTCAACCTCTTTCAACATAAATGAAGGATCACCTTGAAATTGAATGTTCATATCATACGTTTGTGCCAATGCTACCGCTTGGTGCACTCGTTTAGGATCCATGGTGTATTTATGAATGGTATTACCATGTTGATCAAGAACATGCTGACCATTGGAACATATAAAACCATCCCAAGGGATGATATCTTTAACACTGGTTTGACATACTGAATGATAAGCTCGACCCGTCGCTATCAAACATCGGTATCCACATCGTTTCAAATGCACAATCGCATCAACGGCAGTAGAATGAACTTCATACAATGCAGGGTCAATTAAAGTACCATCTAAATCAAATATAAATGTAATTTTTTCCATGCTCTTAGTATACCTAAAAAGTTATGTGAATTAAAGATTGACAAAAAGTAAGTTTATGGTAAAGTATTCCTAGTATAGGTCCTTTAAATGTGATCCTGAGAGATCAACAAGGCGAAACTTCACAGTCAACCTACATTTTAAAGGCGCTATTGCGCCTTTTATTATGGCCTATACGTCTGTTTTTCAAGGAGGTAACATGAGCGAAAAACAAACGTTAGTCTTGGGAGTCAAAGACTGCCCACAACCATTATCTTGGATTATCTTATCTTTACAACATGTGTTTGCGATGTTTGGTGCAACCGTGCTTGTACCCTACATCGTAGGATTACCTATTTCTGTTGCATTGTTTGCATCAGGGGTTGGAACACTCGTTTACATCGCATTCACTAAAGCAAAAGTACCAGTTTATCTAGGATCATCCTTCGCTTACATTAGTGCAATCTTGTTTGCGAAAGAAGCATTAGGTGGTGATATCAGTGCGGCTCAAACGGGGTTAATCATGGTTGGGGTTGTGTATGTGATTGTAGCCATTATCATTAAACTCATTGGAAAGGCATGGATTAATCATTTGCTTCCTCCGATTGTGATTGGACCCATGATTGCGATTATTGGTCTAGGATTAGCCAGTATCGCCGTTGGGCAAGTGGGTCTTAATGGAAAAGGCACATGGCAGGATATTGTGATTGCTGCAGTTGCTTTCATTGTTGCTGCTCTAGTAAGCACAAAAGCGAAGGGTTTCTTAAAAATGATCCCATTTATTCTAGGAATTGCAGCAGGTTACTTAGTTGCTTTAGGATTAGGCCAAGTGGATTTAACGCCACTTAATGAGGCATCATTCTTAACCATTCCAGATTTTCAGTTACCAACCAGAGATTGGAACTTCTACTTTGGTCCAGAAATGTGGGCGATTGTCCCTGTCGCGATTGTGACCATTTCTGAGCACATTGGTGATCATAAAGTGCTAGGAAAAATTGTAGGCCAAGATTTCTTACAAGATCCAGGATTAGATAAGACCCTCATTGGTGATGGGGTAGCAACAGCTTTATCAGCTCTCATTGGTGGTCCAGCCAACACAACCTATGGTGAAAACACTGGAGTCGTAGGGATGACAAAAGTCGCCTCTATTTGGGT
>CAYSNT010000192.1:0-1806 GCA_964432505.1 uncultured Erysipelothrix sp. | reverse complement strand
CCATCATGATAGATACGATGATAAATGGAGAGATACTGGTGGTAACCCACTGATCCACAACCGCAATCCCTACTCCTAAAACCATTACAACGATGGTACTAAAGATTTGAATGATAAACTTTAATCTTATGAGTTCTCGCTCATAATTATCAATCCAGAAAATAATGAAACTAATAATACTGCTCATCGCAACCATCAGACTATGAAGTATAATGATACCCATTCTCCACCATGTAGCTTCTTGTGTTTCAGGCACTACAAAGAAAGTGAAGGTCACAATATGTATCACACTGATTGGAATCATCAGTAAAGACAAATAATACAAACGTGACATGTTTGCATTCACTGCAGATTTAAGATACTGGTTCTGTTTTAACCAAGGGATAATGTTGTTCATGGAAAGTACCTTTTATTATTATAACGAAAGTTGACATGTTTCTAAAGTCATTTTTATTTTTTAGTATTATCCATTTTTATTTTTTAGTATTATCCATTATGCATTAACTCATTTATAAGAGCAAATCGTGCTTTGAATCAAAATAAAGGAGCAATGCTCCCTTATATAAATATTTAAACAGTCATGCTTATGTTTTATTTTCGCTCATTGTAATCTTTTTCAATTCGACTTTTCCAATCCTTAGTCACCGCTTGTTTATGACGTTTCATGCTAATTGCATCGTTGAGTACATCATAATTGAGGGATGTACCTTGTTTATCACTGTGATAACGTACTGCTTTATCTTTGTGGATACCAAAGGATTCTGCTTGACTTAACGCATCCATGTTAGCTCCTAAGAAAATAAACTCCCAATTGTAAAGCATTTTTTGTCGCTCAATGAGTTGTTTCACTTGCTCAATAGTAAAATGAGTACTGGCATTCTCACATCCATCAGTTGTGATCACAATCATCACTTCTTCTGCTCTTAAATGAGCTGGACGTTCTCTTTGAGCAATATCCGTATTTAAAATAGTATGCCCTACCGCATCCAGAAGCGCAGTTGATCCTCTAACATAATACTCTTCTCTAGTCATTGGATTTAGTTTTTGAATATTGACATGACGATGAAGAACTTCAATTTGATCATCAAACAGCACGGTTGTCACAGTACAAGGACTCTCCAATTTTTTCTGTTTTTCAATGAGTGAATTAAAACCACCAATGGTATCCTCTTCTAATCCATGCATAGAACCACTACGATCAAGTATAAATATAATTTCGCTTCGATTTGTCATAAAGACCTCCTTGTTAGATTCATCATACAAGATGCAAAACAAAGAAAGGTCGCTTGTTAGGCGACACTTTTATGATCCAAGAAGGGGTTGTTGAAAATCAAACAATACTTCATTCACTTGGAAAACATTATAATTTTTATGTCGAATGCAATATTCAATGATCAAATCAAAACGTTGTGAGGGGGACAAACTGTACCCTGCACTCTGTAGTAAATCCTTGGTTTCATCAAGATTGAGTTGCAATGCAATCGCAAAGGCACATACAGTTGGTTTACTTGGTTGATAATGCATATTGTTTCTGATTTTTGAAAACAATCGTCGATCAATGTTAGCTGCACGATATACATGTGAATCAATCATTGCACGCTCATCAATGAGTCGTAGCAGTTTTTGAGTAAATGTTTCTTCCATGTGTTCAAGCAATTCATCAAGCGATTCAACTCTGGAATAGGATCTTTGAGTTCTTAATGCATCACGGTGAGCAAGATTAACTCTCATTTCCCTTAAATTCATTTCAGGTTCTTCTAAACGATCATGAATGTAATTTTTGACTAAAACATTAAGCTTCTGAGA
>CAYSNT010000191.1:0-1810 GCA_964432505.1 uncultured Erysipelothrix sp. | reverse complement strand
TAGGATTTCAAACTCACTTAATGTAGTACGAATCACTGCTTCATACAACTCTTGCTTGCCATTGAAATCACGATAAACATTGCCTACACTGATGTTTGCTTCATGAGCAATATGGCGAAGAGAGGCTAATTGATAGCCTTTTTCCTTGAATTCCTTACTTGCTGCTAATAGAATTTGATCTTTGATGGAATCTTTCAATGTTTGCATAGTGACCTCACCAAAAGTATACAACTGTTCATTATTGAATTCAATCAAAATGAAAAGAGCTTTCGCTCTTTAATATGTAATTTCATTGACTTGTTTAAGGGCATAACGAGCAAGCAGTGGACCAAATAGTTCTAAGACAAGAACAGTTGAAAGAATGAGTACTTGTATCGTATTAGCATACTCAGGTACTACACTTTGTGCTACATAGGTTAAACCAATAGCTACCCCACCTTGTGGTGATAGTGCAAACCCTAAGTATTTACCATGATGAGGATTTTGCTTCATGGATTTAATGCCTAAGTATGACCCTAATGATTTACCTGTTTGACGCATGAGTATGTAGACAATTCCAAACAATCCAATGGATGGAAGTATCCATAGGTTTAAATGGGTTCCTGTTAACACAAAAAACATGATAAAGATAGGTGGAGCACTTCGCTCAATGAGCTCAGCTACAATATCATAATGCTCTGATAGGTTTGCAAATGTAGCCGATAACGCCATGATCAAAAGCAAACTTGATGCATGTAAGGTTGAAGCCAATGCTGCACCTAAAAGAAGTGAAGTGATGGCTAAGGTATAGCGATTTGCTCTTGATTTGAAAAATCGCATGAGATATGAAAGCAATGCTCCTAGTAGTACCCCTACAAGAAGTGAAAGAATGATTTCAATGAAGGGTTCTAACACTAACATTAAACTTAAAGATGTTTTTTGAATAAGCATGTTTGCAATGGCTGCATTGACTCCAAAAAGCATTAAGGCAACCGCATCATCAATGGCAACGACTGAAAGCAATAAATCAGTGAAAGGCCCTTTAGCCTTGTATTCTTTTATTACCATGACTGTTGCTGCAGGGGCTGTCGCACTGGAAATGGCTCCTATCACTAGTGCAAATGGGAGTGAAGCACCTAAGAGTAAGAATCCTACTGTAACGAAGACATAAGCAACAAAGGCTTCAAGAAATGCAACCACAATTGGTGTTAATCCTACTTGTTTAAAATAGGAAAGTTTGAATTGAGAGCCGATGGAAAAAGCAATCACAAGTAAAGCAAGTGATGAAACAAAGGATAAAGATTCGACAATATCATCATTGAGAATATTGCTCATGCTTGAACCAAGTAGCAATCCAGCAATCAGGTATCCTATGAAGGATGGGATTTTAATTTTCTTAGCCACACGACCAAAAAACATCCCACTCATGAGCAATACACTGAGTGGGGCAAAGATTGAATCAGTTAAAAAGGTCATGTTACTGAATTCCTTTAACTTGATCAAGTGAGAAACTGAATGCTATTCCAGTATTAGGTTGATCAAGTGATCCAATCACAGATTCAATGGAAGTCATGGTTAAATCGACTTGCTCCTCTCTGACTATCACAAACAAGGTTGCACTTTCCTTTGACGTCATTTCAAAGAGTTGGCGAAACGATCCAACAAACCATTCATCACTGTCTTCACTTAGAGTAGAGATCATCCCTTTTGATGACAACAATGTAGCTCCTTTAATTCCTACTTCATTCAATGTGCTTAGCACTTTCTTCGTTTTTGAGATGTCTTGAATGACACATACGACACATTTCATAAAAATTCTCCTTAACACGTG
>CAYSNT010000190.1:0-1812 GCA_964432505.1 uncultured Erysipelothrix sp. | reverse complement strand
GGATGGGATATAACATTATCCATGAAAGGGGATCTTGAAGTGGATGATCATCACAGCATTGAAGATGTAGGGATTGTGATAGGCTTAGCACTCAAGGAAGCGCTTAAGGATAAAACCTCTTTATCTCGATATGGAGATGCATTCTTGCCAATGGATGAAGCATTAGCCCATGTGTGTGTGGACATCAGTGGACGAGCTACACTTGTCTACAACGTCACATTAGATAAAGTCATGCTAGGAACCATGAGCAGTGAAATGGTGAAGGAATTCTTTAAAGCCATTGCTCATCAAGCAGAACTCACCTTACACATGCGCTTACTGTATGGAGATAACACACATCATTGTGTTGAAGCTTTGTTTAAGGGATTTGCACGTGCCATCAAGAAGGCTTCTACCATTGATTCTAGTATTGTCGGGGTGTTGTCCACCAAAGGTGTGTTATGAATGCTAAGATGATCATGATTGATTATGGGGTAGGGAATGTCTTTTCTTTGCTTCATGCATTTAAGCGTGTTGGGGTCGATTGTGTTCTAACCGACGATATTGAGTTGATTCAAGCAGCTGATGTGGTGATTCTTCCAGGTGTAGGTGCTTTTGAGGATGCGATGAACCAACTTAAACAAAAAGGACTCGATGTAGTGCTTAAGAACAAACCAGCTCATCAATGGCTCATTGGTATTTGCTTAGGCATGCAACTTTTGTATGACATCAGTGAAGAATTTGGGGTTCACAAAGGATTAGGATTGCTTCAAGGTCGTATCGTGAAGTTTAATGAAGGATCACTCAAGATTCCTCACATGGGATGGAATAAGCTACAAAGCAAGATGACTCATTCTTTGCTGAAGAATTTGGATCAGGATGCTTACGTGTATTATGTTCATTCTTATTATGCAAGTGAGATTGAATCATCGACGTTGATTGGATACAGTGACTATGGTGTGAATGTTCCAGGCATCGTCATGAAAGATAAAATCATTGGATTTCAGTTTCATCCTGAAAAAAGTGGTACGGTTGGAGAACAACTGCTAAGAAATCTATTGGAGGTGGTTGCATGATTGTGATTGGATCGATGGATTTCTACAATGGTCATGTGGTAAGACTTAATCAAGGGGCACAAGAAAGTGTTCATCAAGTGAAAGAGAATGCACTGGAGTGGTTAACTGTTCTTAAACGTCATGGCTTACAACGACTTCACTTGGTTGATTTGAATGGTGCATTCAATTCAGGAGATAATCAATCACTTATTCAAGACGTGATTCAACAAGCCGATTGTCCCACCCAAATTGGTGGTGGCATCCACAGTATGGAAGCTGTAGATTTCTGGTTCTCTCAAGGGGTAGATAGTGTTGTTTTAGGCAGTGGTGTCTTCACTGTGGATCGTTTACTTGAAGAGGCGTTGAGTAAGTATGGAGATCGCATTATTGTAGCACTGGATGTGCTGAATGAATCTATCATGATTCATGGATGGACACAAGCCATTGATGAATCGCTTCCTCAAGCCTTACATCGACTTGAGAAGATGGGGGTAAAAACGATTTTAATGAGTGATGTATCCAAAGATGGCATGCTTCAAGGAAGCAATGTTGAGTTGTATCGTAAAGTCATCACTATGACTTCAATGAACATACAAGCTTCTGGTGGCATTAAAACCAAAGAAGATGTATTAGATTTAGTGCCTCTTAATCTGATGGGTGTTATCGTTGGTAAAGCTTTTATCCATCAAACACTGGACTTATCTATTTTAGGAGAAACCTTATGATTTCAAAACGCATTATTCCTTGCCTTGATATTGCTCATGGTAAGGTGGTTAAA
>CAYSNT010000189.1:0-1846 GCA_964432505.1 uncultured Erysipelothrix sp. | reverse complement strand
GAGGATATCAATTGGATTTGCTTGAAGTGCGTGTGGCAAACTTTGATCGCTCTTTAGCAACAAAAGCCACTAAAGATTTGATTGAACTTTATCCTCAAATGGAACTCATTATTTCAAACAATGATGCGATGGCATTAGGAGCCATTGATGCTTTGATTGAAGAAGGCTGGATGAATGATAGTAATCAAAATGGGGTGATTGATGGGACAGAACCGTGGTTTCCAGTCATTGGGATTGATGGTCTTCCAGAAGCCATCGAATCCATGGAGAAAGGGTATTTGTTTGGAACGGTTAAAAATGATTCAGAAGCCATGGCTCATGCGATTGTGCAACTCATTGATATTGTGTTGAATAAAATGAGTTGGTCTGAGTTTGATTACACCATTGAAGATCGTAAGGTCTACATTGACTACATTCTAATCAATCGACCATAGTGGCAAAATTCACAAAAACAAAGTGAAATATCCAATGGAGTGTAAACGCTTTCTATCCTACAATGAGACTATCTCATAGATGAAAATAGGAGGAAGCTATGAAAAAATTATTAATGATGGTCTTTGCATCCATCATGATGATGGCAACATTGGCTGCGTGTACACCTGCGGTACAAACAGTGGATATTGGTATCGTCTTACCGACTCGTGATGAACCACGTTGGATTCAAGATGAAGAACGCTTTAAAGCTGCGCTTGAAAGCACAGATTATTCCGTTGAAATCTTGTTTTCACAAGGCTCAACCGCAACTGAATTGTCCAATGTGGAAACACTGCTTGCGAAAGGCATCAAAGTATTGATCATTACTGCTCAAGATGGTGATGCGGCGGCTGCAGCTGTCGAAAAAGCTAAAGCTGAAGGGGTCACTGTCATTGCTTATGACCGTTTGATTACCAACACTGAAGCGGTTGATTATTATGTTACCTTTGATTCCGTAGCGGTTGGTGAAGCTCAAGCTCAATACCTTGTGGATCAAGTTACTGGTACTGGAAACCCACTTTATCTTTATGCTGGTGCAGCATCTGACAACAACGCCTTCTTGTTCTTCGAAGGAGCTTGGAATGTATTACAACCTAAGATTGCAGATGGAACATTTGTGATCAAGAATTCAAGTGAAGCGGTTAATTTACAAGCTAAAGCAACATTAACACGTGCTGAAATGTCTACCATTCTTGGACAAATCACCACTAACTGGGATTTCAATACCGCTAAAAACTTAGCTGAATCACACCTTACTGCAGCTGCTGAAGCTGACAAAGGCAATGTATTCATCTTAGCACCAAATGATGGAACAGCTCGTGCGATTGCGGATGCTTTCGCAGCTGATACTGCTGTCACAAGCTTCAAAGTCACTGGACAAGATGCTGAAAAAGCTTCTGTACAATACATCATCGATGGCAAACAATCCATGACAGTATTTAAAGATGTAAGAACATTAGTCACTGATGCGATTGATATGGCAGTCACAGTTTTAGAAGGTAACACACCTCAAACAACTGGTTCATACAATAACGGATCTAAAGATGTTGCAGCGAAGCAAACAGATGTTGTTGTGGTAACCCAAGATAATGTAAGAGCTGCTCTCATTACTTCAGGATACTACTTAGAATCAGATTTCACATTCAGATAATGACTGTATCGCAGTGGAAAGTCATCTTTCCACTGCTTTCTTAAGAGTTGGAGGTCGCATGAAACCCTTATTAGAAATGAATCATATTACGAAAACTTTTCCTGGAGTGGTGGCATTAAGTGATGTTAGTTTTAAAGTGTATCCTTCTTCCATCCATTGTTTGGTTGGAGAGAATGGTGCAGGGAAAAGTACCCTCATGAAGATTTTAAGTGGGGTCTATGC
>CAYSNT010000188.1:0-1857 GCA_964432505.1 uncultured Erysipelothrix sp. | reverse complement strand
TCCTGTAGGCATCCTATTGTTTGTGAGTGGTATTGCACTATACATTACTTTACCAGATACCATGCTTGAGCGAGCCATTGATCCTGTGTGGTTTGCGCTCATGATGGCCCAAAATGGGTTGTTCATACTGTTGATTCTTTTATTCTTAAAAGTATATGATACCCATCCACTTAAACCCCTTAATGGTGTTTCAACCTTCTTAAAGCGCTTTGGGGTAGCGGGGTTATCCATTTTTTTCATTGAAAGTGTCATCAGTACCCTCATTTTCTCACTTCTTAAACTATTCATTCCTTCCTTAAGTTTAAGTATCCCTGAAGCGTTGCTTTTTGGTTTAGTCCTCGCCTTGCTTTGGGGTGGAATCCTCATGTTATGGGAAAGACATGGATATAAATATGGTATTGAATACTACTATACTCGCTTTCTTAAACCCACAGGGGGCAGCAACAAAGAAGACAAGCTGCTTGAAACCTTACTATGAATGGGCTAGTAGATTTCTTTAGACTGATTGTTCATCGCAACTTGTTTTCACATAAGCACATTCAAGCCTATCAACTCAAGCAATTGAACAAACTCATTAATCATGCTAAAAAGCATGCTCCTTATTATCAGAAAACACTTCACCCACTTACAAGTTTAAATGAACTGAATCAACTTCCTCTCATCAATAAAGCCACCCTCATGGAACACTTTAACACCATCAATACGGTAGGTATTCACAAAGATGAAGCAATGAAGGTTGCAGTAGAGAAAGAGAAAAACAAAGACTACTTAGGATACTATCAAGACCATTTTGTCTTAGGCTTATCCAGTGGCACCAGCGGTAATAAAGGATTGTTCATTACCCCTAAGTCACTCACCAAAAAACTTCCTTTTGTGTTTTTAGCACGCAGTGGTAAACCACTGCGTTTTCTGCCTTATCGTATCTTATTCATGCTTCGAGTGTTCTCTCAAGGATTCAATGACATCAATGCACCTATGATTTCCTTAAAATACCTCTCGACCATGACACCTGTGAATGAGATTATGGATCAGATCAATACACACAAGATCAACATTCTTATGGCTCCCCCAAGCTTGTGTCGTTTACTGCTTCCCCAAGTTCACCACATTCATAGACCATTAAACATGATTGTCACTTATGCAGAAGTATTGGAGGAAGAGGAGAAACAGCGTTTAGCTTCGGCCTTCCAGTGCAAAGTCATTGAAATATACCAAGCCAGTGAAGGTCAAATGGCCAGTGCTTGTTCTCATGGTCATCTCCATATCAATGAAGACATGGTGTTGGTGGAACTGAAAGATCAAAACATGAATGAAGTCACCCAACCCAATGTGGTTGCCCACAAAATGATTATCACTAACTTAGTGAACGTTGCCCAACCACTCATTCGCTATGAAATGAATGATTTGATTGTCTTGGATGATCCATGTCCTTGTGGCAGTCATTTTAGAACCATCAAACATGTGTTAGGAAGACATGATGATGTGTTCTTCTTCACCTTAGAAGACGGCACCAAACAACCTTTATTTCCAGACTTAATCAGTCGTTGGATCATTACCACCTCTGAAAATATACGTGAATACCAACTTATTCAACACAATGATGAATCCTGTGAGCTCATCATTGATCCTATGATTCATAATGATTTATCACATCTTAAAGCTCAACTCATTGAGCGATTAACCCAAGCCTGTTTGGAATATCAGATTCATCTCAAGATAAAAGTGACCTTCAAAGCCATCCCTCTTCCCCAAGACAAAGCAAAGTATAAACGGTTTATTGTGGAAAAAGAGTGATTTTGTTGATAACTAGGTATATTTACTTCTGTTTTCCTTGGTTTGGTTCAAAAATGTTAAACC
>CAYSNT010000187.1:0-1928 GCA_964432505.1 uncultured Erysipelothrix sp. | reverse complement strand
AAATATCTCCTTTGGAGATATTATAGCACTTTAAATAAAGGAATCAAAAATTTATAAGAAAAATAAGATAAATAAGGACAACATTAGAGTGTACAATGCGAAATAATGATACTTGTCCTTTTTAATGATGTAAGATAACCATCTCATGGCATAATAAGTGATTAAGAAACTAACAATAATTGAAACTCCATATGCAATCCAAAGTGTCAAATCAGGTGCACTTCTGACCAAGTCAATGCTACCTGAAAGAATGATAATACTAGCAATAGGGATAAACATAAAGAATGAGAATTTCATACCTTCTTCTGGTTTGATACCAAGTGCCATCGATGTTGCAATGGTGCTTCCACTTCGTGAAACACCTGGTAGTAATGCCACTGCCTGAGCACATCCAATGATGAATGAGTGCATCATAGAGAGTGGTTTTGAAGACGGTTTAATGATTTTTGGTAAGATTAACAATCCTGTCGTGATTAAGTAAAACCAACCAACCCATTTTACATCATTGAGAGCAGCGGTGATTGCATCTTTGTACAGTAATCCAATGATTCCAGCTGGTATAGTAGCAATGACTAGTTTCACTGCAAAGATGAAATCCTCTTTATGGGATGCTTCTTTTCTAAAGATGAAAGAAAGATTATTGACAAAAAGAGATTTAATGTCTTTGAAATAGAAAAGTATAATTGCAAACAATGAACCAGCATGAAGCATGATTTCAAGGATAGCATTATCACTCATTAAATCGAAAAAATGCTTAAAAATGACTAAGTGACCTGAACTAGAAACAGGAAGAGGTTCAGTGATGCCTTGAATGATGGCTAAGATAACGAAGATTAAGATGGTATTCATTTCTTTTTAATCTCCAGTCCAATTTTTCTCTGAACTTTTTCTAGTTTTTTACGTGCGATTCTGTGTGCTTTTTCCTTGCCTTCAAGAAGGGTTTGTTCAATTAGATCTGAATGAACAATTTCCTTGTAACGCGCTTGAATAGGGGAAAGTGTATCTATAATTATGTTGGCAGCTTCATCTTTAAAGGCTCCATATTGAAGATGTTTGTATTGTTCAACAACATCTTCAATGCTACTATCTTTACAGGTTGCAATGATTTGAATTAAATTGGAAATACCAGGTTGGTTAATGGGATCAAATTGAATTATCCCAAGACTATCAGTTGTGGCTGATCGGACTTTCTTTCTAATGATGTTAGGTTCATCAAGCATGTAAATTACACCTTTATCACTGTGATCTGATTTGCTCATTTTCTTAGTAGGTTCACTCAGTGACATAATGCGTGCACCTGTTTTCGCAATGAGTGGTTCTGGAATAGCAAAAGTAGGGGAATATCGATTATTGAATCGCTCAGCAATATCTCTTGTTAGTTCAACGTGTTGCTTTTGATCATCACCTACAGGAACATACTCAGGATCATACATAAGAATATCTGCAGCCATCAGCGTTGGATAGGTATAGAAGCCTACAGTTAAGGCTCCTTCACCTTGTTGTGCCTTATCTTTGTATTGTGTCATGCGATTGAGTTCACCTAGATAGCTATTACAACTTAAAATAAACCCAAGTTGAGCATGTTCAGGAACATCAGTTTGAAGGAAAATGGTAGAGCGTTGTGGATCTAAACCACAAGCCAAATATAAAGCGACCGCATTCCTTAGATACGTTTTTAATTGTGCTGGTTCTTGATACACTGTAATGCAGTGTAGGTTCGCAATGAAAACAAACATCTCATAATCTTCTTGAAAAGCAACAAAACGTTTGAGTGCGCCTAAATAGTTTCCAAGGGTTAATTCACCACTTGGTTTGATTCCACTTAACATACGTTTCATAATTCACCTCGTCTGTGAATAATTAAAGCATTTTTATTGCATCATGACAATCGTTTAGAGTAGAATCTTAACAAAGTAGTTTAGTTAAGT
>CAYSNT010000186.1:0-1969 GCA_964432505.1 uncultured Erysipelothrix sp. | reverse complement strand
GCTCTTAATATTATAACAGAGAGAGCACAATCAGTCAGTAAGGATATGATATAATGCATAAGAGGTATTTATGAGAAAAGCAAACCATTGGCAAGATTACATCATTCTTGATGCTGGAGATCAAGAAAAGCTAGAAAAAATTGGACCGTACACGATTGTGCGTCCTGATCCAGTGGCCATTTGGCCAAAGCAAAAACCCCATTTATGGACCAAAGTAGATGCTTCATACACCCGATCTAAACAAGGTGGAGGTTCATGGACTTTACACACTAAGATGAAAGATTCTTGGATACTTCCTTATCAACATTTGAAATTTGATGTTTCATTAACCAATTTCAAGCACTTTGGGTTATTTCCTGAACAAGCCACCAATTGGGATTGGATGAGAAAGACTATCACATCCAGTGGACGAAAAGAACTCAAAGTCTTGAATCTTTTTGCCTACACAGGAGGAGCTACCCTTGCCTGTGCAAGTTGTGATGAAGTGAGTGAAGTGGTTCATGTGGATGCTGCTAAAGGCATGGTGGATTGGGCTAAGAATAATGCAAAACTCAATAAACTTGATGAAAAAACCATACGTTACATCGTTGATGATTGCGTTAAGTTTGTAACCCGTGAAATCAAACGTGGTCGAAGATACGATGTTGTGATTTTAGATCCTCCTTCTTATGGACGTGGTCCAAACAATGAGGTGTGGAAAATAGAAGATCAACTTGTCCCTTTATTATCCCTTATCAAACAAGTCTTAAGCAGTGAACCTTGTTTTGTCTTACTCAACTCCTATACCACTAACTTAAGTTCAAGTGTGATTGAGAACATTCTTAGAACTACCTTAGGAAACAATGTGACCGTTGATGAAATTGGTTTACCTATCCATGATTCAACCCTCTGCTTACCAGCGGGAGTGAGTGGAATATGGCAACCCTAAACGTCCTCTATGAAGATAACCATGTAATTGTGGTTGAGAAACCCATTATGATTCCTGTCAATTCGGATGAATCTAATGATCTTTCTTTACTTCAAATGATTAAGGATTATATTAAGAAATCACGTAACAAACCTAATGAGGCTTATGTCGCCTTGGTTCACCGCCTTGATCGTCCTGTTGGTGGTGTCATGGTATTTGCATTAAGCGCTAAAGCTGCTTCGCGCTTATCCGAAAGCATGCGTTTGCACCAACTTGAAAAAAAGTATGTAGCTATCTTGTCACACCCTCTTAAACCAGGTGTCTATAAAGATAAATTACTTAAAGATGAAAAAACCAACAAAACACGTGTTCATCCTTCAGGTAAAGAAAGCACACTCATCATAGAATCAGTTCAAAGTCACAATGATGGAACGACGTTATGTTGGATACGCCTTCTCAGTGGCCGATCTCATCAAATACGTGTTCAAACATCTTCAAGAAATGCACCGATACTCTATGATCAACGCTATAATCCAAAGACCAAACCAACACATCCTATTGCATTATATGCTTATGAACTTTCTTTTCCCCATCCAACAACGAGGGAAGTATTAACCTTTTCACTCCCACTTCCAAATCGTCATCCTTTCACACTCTTCACCAACACATAAACGACATCCTGATGGATGTCGTTTCTTGCGGTAAGAACCCATATTAACTATGGATTCTAAGCCAATCAGGCCATTAATCTTGTAGTTTAGGATCCAATACATCACGCAATCCATCCCCAAGTAAGTTAAGCGATAGAATGGTAACCATAATGGCTAACCCAGGATACGTGGTTAAATGAGGATGATCACGAATAAAGTGACGACCAGCATTTAGCATCGAACCCCATTCAGGATTTGGAGGTTGAATGCCTAATCCAATAAATCCCAGACCAGCTGCAGATAAGATTGCTCCAGCTACCCCAATGGTGGATTGTACAATCACAGGAGCTAATGTATTTGGAATCACATGTTTGAAAATAATCGTCATGTCACGACTTCCCATAGCACGAGC
>CAYSNT010000185.1:0-1972 GCA_964432505.1 uncultured Erysipelothrix sp. | reverse complement strand
TCTTCAAGAACTTAAGATGGACGTCTCTTCAAGAACAAAAGAACTCTTCAAACTGCTTTTGTCTAAAGATGAAGTCAACTTTGTGAAGATGTCCGATTTGATAATGAACCTTAATGAGAACTCTCCTCATGATGGTGCCTTCTTCTGTGAATACGAAGTGTTCAAGAGAATGTATCAGAATCAAATGAGAGTACAAGTAAGAAGTAAAGAACTGGCTTGTTTAGTCATTTTAGAGGTACGAAGTCAAAATCAAGATTTTGATATGAGTAAAGCAATGGAGAAACTCCAGCGTGCTATTAACCAAGCTTTAAGACGATCTGATGTCTATTCAAGAATCAATACACTTCAGTTTGTCTTGTTACTGCCATGCAAAACAAAAGACAATGGGTATACGATAGTAGAGAGAATTCAAAGAATCTTCTACAAGAGCATCAGTAAAGATCAAGTACGTTTATACAGCTATATGAATGTTGTTGAAAATGTTGATGATCTTGATGATTAATTTCAAAATTTATGAGCAAATATAACCACTTTCTAACCATATGAAGCGATAATAGAATCAAGAATACGATGATATATTGATACTATGGACAAATATCATCACAATCACATACGTATCTGGGCAAACTAATCGAAAGGTTAGGGCGCAAAGTCAGACGTCTAACGTGGAAACACTATGATGGGTCAACTGCATAATTCAATTATGTGGTTGACCCTTTTTCCATAAAGGAGGAGAAAATAATGAGAAATTCGACATTAAGTAAGCTGCTCACTTATATCATAAGTTTTGCATTCTTACTTACCACGCTAGTACAACCTGCCATTGCGAATGGACCCGAGCTACATCGTTGGGTAGGAACAGGAGACATTCAAGGCATAGAAGCAAGGTTGTCTAATGCTAATCAGCTCACTCAATTATTTCATGTATTAAGTTTAGATTCAGGATTAATCTATACTGCTTACTGTCTTGATATTCTGACAGTTATTCGCAATGATGTAGATTATAGAATTGATCTTTTAGAAGATGTTACCTATTTTGCTGATGCGAGTGTAGCAGCAAGGATTAGGGCAATTGCAACTAGATCATTTGATGGAACGAATCTTGCCACTATTCGGGGATATATTGGTGATTCTTCATTAACATCAAAGGAAGCAGTTACAGCTAATCAAATGGCTATTTGGACATTATCAAATAGTGCAACAATTGATACTGCTTACTATAATAACGTGAATGCATCTGCTTCTGTAAAGAGAATTAAAAAACTATTTGATTATTACGTTGGATTAGCTGGAATACCAGCACCAAGCGCATTTTCAATAGAAACAACCGGAGCAACATATGACCCTGTAAATAATTTAATTACTTTTACTTATCAATCATTTGGAACTAACAATGACGGAACAGAAGTTCAATTAGATTATTCTTTAGGAGCCCCTTTAGCAAGTCTTAACATTGTAGAAGAAAGCAAGGAAACTGTTGGGGGAGTTACAACTGTAGTATTAAGTATTGATGAAGCTACATTTGACTTTGATCGACAATACGAAATTCAAATATTTGGTACTCAAACATTGACTGACACATTTGTGTTTACCCCTCTTAATCAACAAGGTGAACCTGATAGAAGTCGAAGCCAAACACTTATTTCAACAGGCTATGAAAGAAATTATTTTAAGGATAAGATCCTTCAGTTAAATATTCACCAGCCTACGTATAAGTTAACAATTAATTACTTAGATGAAGATGGTGTTCAAATTGCATCATCAATGATTGAAGATGCATTATTGCCAGGTGTAAATTATTCTCACAATTCACCTATTATTAGTGGGTATGAGTTGATAGATAATGCACAAGCAATTATCTCAGGAACTATGCCTAGAAATGATGTTGAAATTGATGTGATTTACTCAGCCATTGACTACACATTCACATTTGATCCAAACTTCGGAGATGGTGCCAATGTCGTTCAAGATT
>CAYSNT010000184.1:0-2002 GCA_964432505.1 uncultured Erysipelothrix sp. | reverse complement strand
TAAACCAGCCTTGTTTCTTCACCACTTCATCCATGAGTACCGGAAGCATGGCATAACCACCTCCAAAGGTGAATAAACCCACTTTAAAAAAGCTTTTAAAGATTTGCAGAACCATGTTTCCTCCTTTCTTTCACCCACCAAACTCCAAGCAAGATCAGTGTTGCTCCACTCATGTCCAACACAATGTCACTGAGTTGACCCGATCGTCCTGGCACAAAGCGTTGGATCGTTTCATCCATGATGGCCACACTTAAACATAACATCCAAGAAGTCATTACCCATTTGTTGATACTTTGGTGTGTCAAACTAATCAAACACATCATTAAGACACTAAAGTTAAGCACATGAGCTGTTTTTCTGACTAATACCACCATGTCTTGAAGTGTGATGGTGTGCATAGGCACACTCATATCAAGCAAAGACAATCCCCACTGCGCTAAACGTGAACTTGCCATTGAAGAATCTGAAGCGTTTTGAAGTGAAAAAGAGAAAATAAAGAGAACCCATATGAGGGTTGCTAGTATCGATATAGGATGTGGTCTTTTAAGCAACTTCATAAGTATAGTTTACCATACTTTCAGTATTGATGAAGTGATAAAAAAACATCCTAGTTCAAGGATGTTGGTTCGTGATGTGGGAGTGTGAGTTGATAATCTTCTTCATAATCATTAATAAACTGAATACTTAAAGCAAGAATCAATCGATACAATTCTTTGATTTGTAAGCGATGATTAAAGGAAAGTAATCCTGCTTCAAACTCATCACGCATTAAATCAATATCTAAGGTACTCACCCATCCAAAGTCAAACAGATGAAACAAAGCTGGGTCTTCACTTTGAAGATGCTCATACACAGATAAACAAGCATCAATGGTTTCATCACTTAAGTTGTCTACTTCATCATTGAGGATGAGCATGGCAGAGCGAAAGATCCCTAACATATGATGAATACGGACCATCATACTTGGAGTATCAAAGATGTCAAAGCGAAAGATAAGTTCATCCATGCCTAAATGATCATAGGCTTCTTTAAGATGAGGTTGTGCTTCAAAGGCTAATTCAATGATTTGGTCCACATGCGCTCCCGCAAAGAAGGCCGTGATGTCATGAGCATGGCGACTCATTTCTGGGGTTATCGTTTTAGGTAAGATCATCACATTCCTCCTCTATCTCAATGATGTCATAAAAGTATGGAATCACCCACTCTTCAATAAAAGAGTTCAGGATTTGAAGACGAGGTTGGCTAAAGTGATGCATAACATGCAAACTGATGCGCTCCTTAAGTGTAAGTTTTTGTTGACTTAAGGCTTTATGGAGCATTATAGCACATGATTCTGTAGAGTACCATAACATATTAAGCTGTTGGTTTTCAATGGCTATAAGGACGCTATGAGCCATCTGTTCAAAGGATTGGAAATCATGGATGGAATGGGAGTGTTTGATTTGATAGCTCATAGTGTTACCTCACACCTAAAGCATAAACAACCTCAAACTTTGAATCAATAAACAAAATGAAATAAAAATAAAAAGCGAATACAATGACCTTTTTAAAGGTATATTTCGCTTTTAGTGATACAATTTTTACTTACTGTGCTCTTTTCTTAATTTAAATCCTTTGTAACCTTTTTTTAATTTCTCTTTGTGTGATCCTGGATTATATAAATCCATTTTAACTTTGACTTCTTGAATGTTTTCAAAGTTAATCTGTATTGATTTGCTTGATTTATCCTGACTCATGGGTTACCTCACTTCTTTCAGCCGTTATATCATAACATTAACTGAAAATTTTTGATACCTAATAACTCATTTCAACACATGAGAGTTGCCTTCAATTTAGAATAACTAACATGATTTGCTGTTATATTAAATATTTATCAAAGATTGAAATCATTAATCATCACAATAATAAACAAGATAACAACGACTTTTATGGCATTTTAAATAAAGTAAAAAGGGGCTGTAACGAAATAGATAGTTTGAGATGAACTATTTATGGAGCTACG
>CAYSNT010000183.1:0-2028 GCA_964432505.1 uncultured Erysipelothrix sp. | reverse complement strand
ATTTAATCATGAACAACAAGGTGTGTCAAGAGGTGTCCCTTATGATCGGTGTAGATGGATGTCAAGGTGAAGTGATGATCGCAAAGATAGCAGATAATAATGTAGAGATAGGGTTAAGTCCAGATTTAGAATGCCTTAAGGATGAAATGGGATTAATCTTAATGGATATCCCTTTAGGATGTCCATCTTCCAGTAATGATCTTCGTCCAGAACCACAACTAAGACAACTCATGAAAGGTAAGGCATCAAGCGTGTTTAATGTTCCTGCTTTACAAACATGGGAGGCTCATTCTTATGATGAAGCCAATCAAATGCACCGCACCATCATGAACAAAGGATTAAGTCGTCAATCCTATCACTTACTCCCTTTGATTAAACTGGCCAATACCTTTGTATTGAAATATCCCAATCTGAATGTTCATGAATCTTTTCCTGAGCTTGTTTTTCAACGATTGAATCAACACCCATTAAACTCATCGAAACATACGATAGAAGGAAGAAAAGAACGCTATAATCTTTTACTTCACCATGCTCCTTCTCTTGAATCTGGATTAGTGACTGCGCTTAAGCAGTTTCCAATCAAGTACCACTCAGACATCCTTGATGCATGTGCTTTAGCGTATGGGGCCTATTTAATACATCAAAGAGGGGGAGAAAGTATACCACGACACCCCATGAAAAACAGTCAAGGCATTGAAATGAAAGTGATGATTTTTAAAGAGTGATGACAGAGTATTAATAGTTAAGGCACTTAAGTTGTTTATTTGCATTAGAAATCATACAATAGACTCAACTCTCAAAGGAGAAAGGGTATGACTCAAGACAAATTTGAAAAATTAAGACGATTTAATTTGATTATGGGTTTCTTTCATTTGATTCAAGGTTTGGGAATGTTGTTTCTTGCGACGATTGGATTTGAGCGTATTGCACGTTTCACCCCAACCATCACACAAACATATCAATTCTTTGATACCACCACGATGTCTTTAGCCACAGCGACGAAAGATTTGTTTGAATTACCATTTGGTGTTCTTGTGGCTTCATTCTTACTCATTTCAGCTGTAGCACACTTTTTAATTGTCTTATCCAAAGATCGTTATACCAATGATTTAAAACGTGGGGTTAACCAATTTAGATGGTTTGAGTATGCTTTGTCTTCTTCCATCATGATTGTACTCATCGCAACCTTGTTTGGAATCTATGATGTCGTGACGCTTATTCTCATTTTCCTCATCAATGCTTCTATGAACCTCTTTGGTTTAGACATGGAACTCTTGAATGCAGGAGTGGATAAGAAGAATGTCAACTGGGGACCATTCATTTGGGGGACGGTGGCAGGATTAGCACCATGGATTGCGATCATCATGTACATGAGTGGTTCTAGTGCTACCTTGGATCAAATTCCTTGGTTTGTATGGGCGATTGTCGGAACCTACTTTGTTGCTTTCAATACCTTTCCTATCAACATGATTCTTCAATACTTGGGTGTAGGCAAATGGAAAGATTACTTGTATGGAGAAAGAACATACATTGTCTTGTCTCTAGCAGCCAAATCTGTCTTAGCCTGGTTAGTGCTCTTTGGAGCAATGCAACCATAACCACAACACCTGTCAATGCCAGGTGTTTTCTTTATCTTTATTAAACCACTATGATACACTTAGTCTAGAGTGAGGAAGAGCTATGAATGCATTGAGTTTTATTCATTTAATGATGATGATATTCTCGAAGAAAAAAGCGAACTTAGAAGTCATTCAAAAGAAAGGGTTATTGGCAGTCAAAATTGCTCAAACCTTTGCTTTGCGTGTTGACTTTCTTTCGAGTGAACAATGCACCCATTTAGCTCAACTCTATAGTTCAACCTTACCATTGCCTTCAGAAGATGCTTTGGCCTTAATTGAAGCATACACCACACCTCAGTGGCGAGATCAATTTGAATGGATTGATCCACATCCTTTAGGAAGTGCTTCAGTGGGACAAGTGCATCGAGCACGACTTAAGAGTAAAGAAGAAGTGGTCATTAAAATGATT
>CAYSNT010000182.1:0-2030 GCA_964432505.1 uncultured Erysipelothrix sp. | reverse complement strand
AGATAGACTCAGGTCTATCTTTCTTTGTTTCTCGTTGTTTTAGGCAATCAGTTGGTAAGTATCCAAAGCAATCATCAGTTCTTCGTTGGTTGGGATCACGTAAACTTTCATTGAAGAATCCGTTCCAGTGATATCAAGGAATTCTCCTCGCTTTTTGTTCACTTCAGAGTCAATCGTTACTTTAAATACAGGAGTTAGATAATCAATGACTCTTTCACGAATGAAGGTGGCATTTTCTCCAACCCCAGCTGTGAAGATAATCGCATCACATCCTTTAAGTTGGGCGATGTAAGAAGCAATCAACATACCAATACGTTCAACATACATTTCAATGGCTAGAATTGCGTCAGGATGACCTTGATCCATGGCTTTTTGAATGTCTCTCATGTCTGATGAGATACCAGAAACTCCAAGTAATCCCGATTCCTTATTGAAGACTTCTAAAGCATCATCGCTGTTGAGGTGAAGTGCTTTTTGAACGAAAGGAATAATAGAAGGGTCAATGTCACCAGAGCGTGTTCCCATCATAATTCCAGCCAGTGGTGTGAATCCCATGGAGGTGTTGACGCATTTACCAGCATCAATGGCCGCAAGAGATGCTCCATTACCTAAGTGACAAACGATGATTTTTGCATTAGGATTATGAAGTGCTTCAAGTGCTTTAGCAGAAACATAACGATGTGATGTACCATGAAAACCGTACTTACGAACTTTATGTTTTTGGTAGAAAGAACGTGGGATTGGATAGAGATAAGCATGAGGTTTCAATGTTTGGTGAAATGCAGTATCGAAAACGGCAACTTGAGTTGCATTTGGCATAAGCTGTGAGGTAACCATAATCCCTAAATGATTCGCTGGATTATGCAGTGGAGCTAATGCACTGAGTGCTAAGATGTCGGTTGCAACTTTCTCATCAATAATAACGGATTTTGAATATTTCTCTCCACCGTGAACAACACGATGACCTACAGCTGAAATGTCATCGTATGATTCAATGATCTTGTTTTGAATCAGATTGTTGAGCAAAGTTAAGATTGCATCATGATGGGTTTTAAAGTCTTGATTCAACGTAAGGGTTTGGCTATTGAAGGAAAGCTTTGCGATCCCTTCACTTAACCCAATCCGTTCGAATACAGCACTGCATAAAACCTTTTGTGATGGCATCTCGAAAAGCTGTGCTTTGCAGGACGAACTGCCAGAATTTAATGATAATACATAAGACATAGTACACATTCTCCTTAGGTTGTAGGCGAATCAATATGTTCAGTTTAGCCCACACATTCACAACGTGTCAAGTGAAAAAAGAAATTTGTAACCGTTTACAAAAAACTATTGACAATTGTGTAAGACGGTAGTAGATTTAAGGTATAAGGTGAATCAGTATTCATATTCAAAATACTTATAGATTCACAGAAGTGTCACAACAATAAAGGAGAATTCTATGACAAAGCGTGTTTTCATTGCCAGTGCTAAGCGCACCCCAATCGGATCTTTTTTAGGAGTATTTAAAGACGTTAGTCCTGTGGAATTAGGAGCACTTGTGGTCAAGAGTATCCTAGAAGAAACCAAGATTGATCCTTCACACATTGATGAAGTGATTGTTGGGAATATCTTACCAGCAGGACAAGGGCAAAACATTGCTCGTCAAGTGAGCATTCATGGAGGAGTCCCTGATAGTGTTCCTGCTTATGGCATAAACATTGCTTGTGGTAGTGGTATGAAGGCAGTTATGCTCGCCTATGCTAACATCCAAATGGGTTACCATATGATCTTAGCTGGTGGTACTGAATCCATGAGTCAAAGCCCATTCATTCTACCTCGCCAAACCCGTTCTGGTATTAAGATGGGAGGATTCAATGTTAAGGATCATATGATTGATGATGCACTTAATGATGCATTCCATCATTTCCATATGGGTGTTACAGCTGAAAACATTGTCGCTAAGTATTCGATTTCTAGAGAGAGACAAGATGCATTTGCGATGGCATCTCAAACTAAAGCTATTAAAGCTCAAGATGAAGGATTGTTTG
>CAYSNT010000181.1:0-2082 GCA_964432505.1 uncultured Erysipelothrix sp. | reverse complement strand
TCATCCAAGTGGCCAATGCAATCAACTAGACTGCTGTCTTTCTCTACACGGGCATTCTTTACACCAGTGTGCCCTTGATCACCGGTTTTAGTCATGACTTTCATAAAGTTCTCCTTGGTATTGACGAGCTAAGCGACAAATCACATTGGCTAATGGAGTGAACGCAAGACTCGTAAGTATATAATTCGATACTGCGTGGATGATGTCAAAACTTATGCCTCGAACATAGTAGGCAATCATGGTGGAAAACCCATAGAGGACACCATGATGAACTGAGAAAAGAAAACCAAAGAAGAATCCCCAGACCCCACTTAACAAAGCCCATCGTTCAGGATTTTGCTTATTAAGGGGCTTAAAGAGGTAAATGAGGATGACCCATACAGGCCAAATCCACATGTATCCAATGACCCAATCCCCCATGCCCCATAAAAGCATTTGAAGAAGGGTGAAAAGAAGAGAAACAATAAGGGTGGATGATAAAGGAAGGAATAGAGAATAAAGAATAAACAGTAAACTCACTAGTTCAACATTTGGAAGGGATGCGAGCGCAAATTGCGCAACCAAAAGTCCAACAGAAAGAAAACTGATTAAAATCCATCCTCTTAATTTATTCATTATTCAAAACCTTTGTATGAGAAGGTGAATATATTGCCATCTTCAAGAGTTTGATAGTCTACGCCTAAACAATAGCCATCTTTGACACATTGGGTGTTATTGGATGATTCCCAACCCCACCATTCAGGTCCTGTAGCCATGTTTTCGGTTACCACGGTATTGATGCCTTGTAGTCCTCTTCCAAAGGGATCAGTTTTAGCACCAGAGAATGTAATGCTTAATTTTTCAGCCTCGTGTAACTCTTCAAAGAGTTCACCAAGGGTTAATGCGTTGGTTTTCACATTGAGGGTTTGGCCAATGCTCTCGTGTTGAATGATGAGAGTGATGCTCTTATCGCCTTCAATGCCTTTGGGTCTTAGTAAATGTTGTGCACCTAGAAACAACACTGTCCCAAGAACCAATACGGAAACTAATTTTATCCATTTTTTGTTCATATGGACTCCTTTCAGTAAAAAACACATCCAGTGGATGTGCAAAAAAGACAGTAAATGCCTTTGTAATCTTGCACCCAGAAGATTAAGGTTGTCAGTCCATGGCAGGTCTACTGGCTAAAACGTCGTCCTTGCTACTCCCTTCCCATGTCTAGGATCACAGTGGTTTGAGTAGTTTGTCAGTTTTACAGTTGCTGGGGCAGCTTTGGCGATCCAAATTCCCTATTAGGCACTATGTGCACCGTGTCTGATACCATTATTATAAAGATGGTTGATGATGATAATCAATGTAAAAAAGTTATTTTATGCATTTCACATATTTGATTGGGGGTGTGTTAAAATAATGGCGAGGTAACTGTATGAATTATGCTGTATTGTTGTTAGCTGCAGGAAAAGGAACACGCTCAGGTTTAGGCTATGACAAAATGTTCATGGTGCTTAAAAATGGTAAAACCGTGCTCCAACATTCTATGGAATTGTTTCTCTCTGATCCACGATGCAAGGAAATTGTGGTCGTTACCAATAAAAAAGACATGCCTAAAATTCTGAAATCTTCAGAAAGTGGTCATGTGGTTATGGTGAATGGAGGCGTTCGTCGCCAAGACAGCGTCATCAATGGATTAATGGCCATTAAAGAAGATACTGTACTGATTCATGATGGAGCTAGACCATATTTATCCTTAGATGAGATTGATGCCCTACTGGAAGCCATGGAAAGTGAAGAAGCTGCTATTCTAGGGGTTGCTCCACGTGGTTCCGTTAAGAAGGTTGTGGATGGGTATATCTCTAAATCCATTGACAAATCCAGTCATGTGATTGCCCAAACGCCGCAAGCGTTTAAAACACCTTTTATTATTAAATGTTACTTAAAAGCTGAACAACAACGTCTTGAAGCGGATGATGATGCGGAAATTGTTGAATTGGTGTCATCAGCCAAAATCAAAGTGGTTTCAGGATCAAGAAACAATGAACGAATAAACGTTGTAGGATAAAGTGAGGAAAAAACATGTGTGGTTTTGTAGGGTTTTTAGATTCT
>CAYSNT010000180.1:0-2089 GCA_964432505.1 uncultured Erysipelothrix sp. | reverse complement strand
TGGTCAATACATTGAAACAGCCACTATTCCAACCAATCATGATATGTATGCTCAAGGTAAACGACAAGTGATGGTGTATCGTTTCACTCTTTAAGTGTAAGGATGTCTGAGTTCAAACAATAGCTAAACTCAACACAACGATTCTAATGTATCTTAATACCTTAGAATCTTTTTAAATCATATTTATTGATTTGAGCATTGATAGCTTTAGAAAAAGCTGATTATATTTCGAATAAAAAGCATTAACATCATTCTCTTCAGTAATCCAAACAATCACATTGACCTCGGTATAGTTTAAGCGTATGTACGCTTCATATCGATGATTACCATCATTAAGTTCAAACCCATTATTGACATACTGAACAATCAAAGGTGGCATGTCATGATCAATTTGAATGGATTCAATCAAAGCATTGACTCGATTCTCAAAATCCTGAGCATTCACTTGCCATTTCATGTGGTCTTCTGGACCACAACAACGCTCAAATAACGACAGTGGCATCTTAAGAGGTCCAATAAACGTTCGTTTAAAAAGCTTGAGTCCATCAGAAAAGGCTTGATTTTTTCCGTCATGAATAAGATAAGTATGTACCCATATTTCAAGTTGTCCATTCTGATCAAATTCTTGAGCTGAAGAGGTTGTTTTCTGATAATTCATTGTAAACTCCTTTTGAAATCTTATTTCATCCATTTGTCCTAAAAAACAAAACCATTACTTTAAAGAAGTTGCTCATAAGATAGGTGAGAATGAGTCACCTATTTGTGAATAAATTATATAGGTAAAAAGATTAAATTCATATATAATAAAGTTACATTAAATGCACGTCACTTTATTTTGATGTGAACATTTCATCGTTTTTGGATTATATCCAATTCAATCAAGATGAGTGTCGATTAGATATCATAAGATGAGTTTAGTTCATAGTGAAATGGGGACATCAATGAAACTTGTTACCTTTAATATTCGTTGTGATTGTGGAGTCGACCAAGAGAACAATTTTGAATTTAGAAAACCAATCATCTTAAAAAAACTGGTTGATGAACAACCAGACATTATCTGTTTTCAGGAAGTGATGTCTCATGTGGCAGATTGGCTAAATCATACGCTAACAGAATACATTGTTGTCGGTTGTGGAAGAGATGCCAATCTTGAAGGTGAACAGGTGAGTATTGCTTTTAAGAAGGAAGTTTTTTCACTGTTATCACTCCATCATTTTTGGCATTCAACTACTCCAACAATACCTGGAAGTGTATTTGAAAATCAAAGTGTCTTTCCACGATTGTGTACTGACTGTGTTTTAATGGATAGACAAAGCAAACAAGTTATTCGTGTTGTGAACACACATTTAGATCACATGAATTCAGAGGTGCGTTCTCAAGAACTCAAACTTATTATGAACAAAATCAGTGAAAAGACAATGTACCAAGAAGAGATAACCTATTTTATGGGTGACTTGAATGCTGAACCAGATTCAGAAGAAATGAAAATCATGAGTACTTTCAATGACTTTAAGTGTGTAACCACTAATATTGGATTAACCTACCATGGATACTTCAAGGATAATGCGATTTCATTAGAACATGATACTCCTCAAATTGATTATATCTATGTACGTGGTCATGTAACGCTGGAATCAGTTGAAAAATGGCAAGATTGTATTGAGGGAGTGTATTTATCAGATCATTACCCGATTATGGCGATTGTGAAGTAGAAAAGGGATTGGGGAAAGGAAGTAATCATTCATGTTTGATACGAAAACACTTGCACTTATCATGAGCATTGTGTTAATGACTCAAGTTGTAGCCCTGCTAGTACAATACAAAATTGGTAGTCAATCCTATCAAGGAATTTCATGGTGGTTAGTGGGTTCCAGTTTGATGGCTATGGGTTTTGCGTTCATGCCATTACTTAATGTAGATCGCTTGCAAGTGTTAGCTCTTTTTGCTAATCCACTTGTACTATTAGGACAAATGCTATTGCATATTGGGATTCTACGTTTCACAAACAGACGAGAAAATCGCTATAGTTTAGGCGTTTTCTTGTTTTCCTTTTTGTTGTTATACTATTATTTCATTTTTATTGATAATA
>CAYSNT010000179.1:0-2089 GCA_964432505.1 uncultured Erysipelothrix sp. | reverse complement strand
ATTCTTAATTACTTCATCAAGTACGTGGGGTCTTCTCCTTATGATGCCCCTGCTGTATTAAATCTTCTTCCTTATATTCAATGGAAGTTTGGATTATGGTATGCCAAAGGTGGGCTGTTTGCAATTTCCAATGCCTTAGTCAAACTGGCTAAGGAACTCAACATTACTTTCCATACTGGTGTTCAAATCAAGGGTGCGATGATTAAAGACAAAAACATCACTGCCCTTGTTGATCAACAAGGCACTGTTTATGAAGGTGATCTTGTTATTTCAAATATGGAAGTCATCCCCTTTTATCAGTTTATCACCAAAGAAAGTGATGCTTTCTTAAAACCGTATCAAAAGAAATATGGTCCTGCTTGTTCTGGATATGCACTGCATTTAGGAGTTAACACAACCTATCCACAATTGGCTCATCACAACTTCTTTTACTCCAATAATTCTAAACAAAACTTTGATAACATCTTTCATCACAACAAACTTAATGATGATCCTACCATTTATTTGGTCGCCCCAACACGAAGCGATGCTTCCATTGCTCCTCAAGGGTGTGACATCATTAAAATACTTCCACATATCCCTGTCATTGATGAAGCTCATCCATTCACTGAAACGGACTATGACACCTTTAAAAACAATGTTCTCGATAAACTAGAACGCATGGGACTAACAGACTTAAGAAAACACATCGTGGTGGAAGAAGTATGGACACCTCACACCATACAGGATGCATATATGTAAAATCAGGGATGCATTTATGGAGTGGTTAGTGACGAAAAGAAAAACATGGGATTTAAAACGCCTAAGTATTCCTCAAAATATAAAAATCTTTTCTTTGTTGGAGGCAGTGTCAATCCTGGTGGTGGTATGCCGATGGTGATTCTTTCAGGCCAACAAGTGGTTGAGCAGATAAAAACCAAATTAAAGTAAAAACGAGTGCTTCGATTATAAAGCACTCGTTTTATCATTCATGATGTTGTTAAAGTATGTTTTATATGATGCGATGATTTTGACAGTTAAAACCCCAAGAAAAGCGAAGAAGTCCCAAGTCATCACATAAACAAACAAGTCATTGCGATAACTCTCTGAATAAAGACTCCAATCACCAAAGATGAGTGCCCATATCAATAACCCAATAAAGAGAAGATCCATTGACACCAATAAGGTGAGATTCAGTTTTGTTAATGGCTGAGGTTTTGTTTTGCTTGTTACTTCTAAAGGAAAGATAATGAATCCCCCTAAGACCATGCCACTTAAATAGAGAAGACTTCTAAGATGTGGTTGTTGATCATTTCTGGCTAAGATAAAGAAATAGAGTGGAAATAGACCTAATGCATTAAATACAAACCATTGTGTAGGATCAAGTTGTCCCGCAAATACACTGGTTAAAAAGGTGGATTCACTTCCCCATAATGGACTGCTTGCGGTTAATGCAACTAAAACTAGCCAAATGATCCATGTGAACCGACGTCTCATTTTAATTCCTCCTTAAGTAGCTGTGCACTGATGATTGCTGATTGATAAATGGTAGGTAAACCACTTCCTGGATGAGTCCCTCCTCCCACCAAAAACAAGTTTTTGATGTCATTAAAGCGATTATGCGCTCTAAAATACAATAACTGATCAAAAGAATGAGCCATATTAAAGGTCGCACCTAAATACACACCATAATCATCTCTCCAATCAAAAGGAGTAATGACTTTCAAGGCTTGAATGTGATTTCTAATGTTGGTACACCCAGCACGTTCTTCTAGAAATTGAAGTACTCGCTGCGTATAATCTGCTTTCAAATCATTCCAATCAATATCAGCTAACGTATTTGGGACTGGCACTAGGACATACAGTGCACTGTGACCCTGTGGTGCAACACTTGAATCAAGCTTAACAGGATTGTGCACATAAAAACTAGCATCTGGGGTTAATACCATGCGTTGTGTCATATCCAAAACATTACTGCGATAATCTTCCGCAAAGATAAGATTGTGATGATGCAGATGGTCGTATTGGTTATCGAGTCCTAGATACAACATGAACGTTGAACAAGAATAGTTCTTTTTGGATAGTTTACGATCATTCCAAGAAGGACGAT
>CAYSNT010000178.1:0-2120 GCA_964432505.1 uncultured Erysipelothrix sp. | reverse complement strand
AATAGGGGAGCAATGCGTTGGGCTTCTTCAATCCAAACACGACCATTGACTTCACCTAAGTTGAATAAGAAACCAATGTTTTGAGCATTAGGAAGCACTTCTTTAACAAGTTCAAGTTGTGGTTGAAGTGGAGCAGCATTGCTCATGCCAGTAACATTGTTTCCACTGGATTCAAGTGAAGCAACAAGACCAGCACTCACAGGGGTAGAAACAGCGTTGAAAACCACAGGAATTGAAGTGTTAAGTGTAGCATTGAGTGCAGCTTGAGCCGCAGGGGTTGCGATGGCGTAGATTAAGTCGACACCATCACTGACAAACTGTTGCGCAATCGTATTCGCAACATTAGGATCACCTTGAGCATTTTGAACAATCAAGGTAATGGATGATGATTTTCCTTCAGTTTCAAGTTGATCTTTAAGTCCTTCTAGCGTTGCATCCAAGGCGGGGTGAGTGACAAGTTGAATGACCCCGATGGTGAAGGATTCTTCTTCATTGGGGAGTGGAGTGGAAACGCATGCGCTTAGCATGGTAAGGGATAAGGTGAGTAGCACTAAGGCTTTAAGTGATTTAGTCATCATTAGTTCCTTTCAAGGGGGATAAAATAAAAAAACACGCATCTACGCGTGGCCAATAAAAGAGTTTGCTTGTGTATTGTGTCCATCGTAGATATTTCCAACATAAAGTGGTCTATATCTACAATGTGATATAAACCTAGTTAATGATAATATCCGTAATAAGAAGACACATGGAAAGTTCTGTTGTTTGTCATGATCTTAATATCCTTTCTTGTTTTGAAGTGTAACAAATCATGAAAAAGAATGCAAGAAATATTATCTCTTTCACATATTTTCATTAAAATAACTTCCAATGAAGGAAGTTACTTGATGGGTTCAATCGGTTTATTGGATTGGAAATAGTGGTAAATGCTATCACGGGTGTACGTCTCAATACGACTGTAATGCGATTTATTAGGATACGTTAAGACGACTTTCCAAGGCATGGGTACCGTGAATCGCATTTCTTTAATCCGGTCCTTAACAATGTGATTTCGTACAGGTCCTGGTAAAACAGTGATGAAATCAGAGTTTAAGGTGGATTCGAGTAAGAAATCCCATGAGGTGGACATCAGTGCAATCTTAGGAACAATGTTTAAACTTTCAAATTTTCTCATGAGCTGATGATGAATCATGAAGGTGCTAGAGAAGATGGCTAAATTTTGCTCCTTTAAATCACTCCAATCCATGGTGTTCTTAATTTTAGCTAAAGTATGATCTTTGGATAAGAAGCAACACACTTCCTCTACAAAGATGACTTCTTCTTTAAAATGCATACTATTAAGATCAGTCGGTTGTAAAATGACCGCAAAGTCGATTTCTTGAAGCTTAAGTAATCGTTGGAGTTCAAATGCTCCCTCTTCAATGATATCGAACTGAATATCGGGGTTTGTGATCACTAATTTGGATAGGATATCGGTAAACAATACGGTTAACACAAGAGGAGGAATCCCAATGCGTATCTTTCCTCTTGTTTTTGTCGAGTGTTCTCTTAACTCTTTCATCATGCGTTCGTGATGGTAAATCACATTGGTGGCATTGGTGTAAAAGGATTCTCCTTGAGGGGTTAAGCCAGCTAAACGACCTTGTTGACGTATGAAAAGATCGATTTTCTCATCAGATTCAAACTTCTTAATTACTTGGGTTAAAGCAGGTTGAGAAACATGCAGTTTTTTTGCCGCAGCAGATATATTATAGTCGGATTCAATAATGGCGCAGAAATACTTGAGCTGGTAAATATCCATAAAACCTCCAACATGACATCACATGTCATAATCATACCCTATAATAATAACTTATACAATCTATAAGTACTTGGTATTTTAAAAACGCTTGAATAAGCATTAAAATGACGTTGTAAGCGCTTAAAGTAAATTATTCACAAATATTATAATTAAAACAAATATCAAGGAGGATATTATGAAAGAAGTGGTCATTGTATCGGCTGTTCGTACCGCGATTGGAACCTTTGGAGGCGCGCTAAAAGATGTGAGTGCAGTTGACTTAGGAGCTACTGTCGTCAAAGAAGCCATCGCTCAAGCGAAGATTTCTCCTGAAATGGTTGAA
>CAYSNT010000177.1:0-2125 GCA_964432505.1 uncultured Erysipelothrix sp. | reverse complement strand
TGAGATTTCTCAGCTTTTGCTTTTTTGGGGCTATTTATTCGTTACAGCCCCTTTCATGTTTTTCAGTGAGTATTCTTTGATACAATAAAAGAAAAACGAGGTAATCATCATGATTGTAGGATCGGTTAAAGAGATTAAAACGCATGAATACCGTGTAGGACTCATTCCTCCCCATGTCAGTGTGTTTGTGAGCATGGGACATCAAGTGTTCATTGAAACAGGTGCTGGAGAAGGCAGTGGTTACACGGATCAAGAATATGTGGATGCAGGAGCAACCATTCTGGAAACTGCTAAGCAAGTGTGGTCAAGTGTTGATATGATGGTTAAAGTCAAGGAGCCCCTTGAGAGTGAATACGAACTCATGAAAGAAGGTTTAATTCTTTATACCTATCTTCACTTGGCGGCCAATGAAGCCTTAACAAAAGCACTCATTCAAAACAAAGTCACTTCCATTGCCTATGAAACCATCACCGATGATTTTGGTGGATTACCACTACTTAAACCAATGTCTGAAGTGGCAGGTCGCTTAAGTGTGCAAGAAGGAGCAAAATACTTAGAAAAACCATTTGGTGGTCGTGGAGTCTTGTTATCAGGTGTCCCGGGTGTTCCTAAAGCCAAAGTGGTCATTATTGGGGGTGGGGTTGTTGGAACCAACGCGGCTAAGATTGCGGTAGGCATGGGAGCTGAAGTGAGCATCTTAGATCGCTCCATTCGTCGTCTTGAGCAACTTGATACCATCTTTGGTAATACCATTCAAACGTTGTACTCTACTCCAGCTATTTTAGCATCTCAACTTGAAACGGCTGATTTGGTCATTGGGGCGGTGCTTATACCTGGAGCAAGTGCCCCTAAACTGGTGAAAAAAGACATGCTTAAAAACATGCGTCCTGGTAGTGTGATTGTGGATGTCGCCATTGATCAAGGCGGATGCATTGAAACCTCTAAGATTACGTATCATGATAATCCAACCTTTATTGTGGATGGTGTGGTGCACTATTGCGTGGCTAACATGCCTGGAGCAACTCCTCGTACAAGCACTCAAGCACTCACCAATGCTACTTTGGATTATGGTTTAAAAATCGCATCAGGTGATTTAGAGACATTGATTAGAGAAGATAAGCATTTAGCCAATGGATTTAACACCTATCTTGGTCATTGTGTGATTCATGAAGTGGCAAGTGCAACAGGTGTGGCCTACACGCCGCTCATGTCACTGTTAAGCCCACGATAAGTGTGATATGATACATTAGATTAAGAAGAAAGTGTGAACGTATGCCAAATGTTTTAACTCATGGACTCATGGCTCAACGTGTGTTTGAAACCATGTGTGAGGGGGAAGTGGTGAGTGCCATCAAAGCGCATCCTCAAGTGTATAAGTTTGCCTCCAATGGGCCTGACTTTTTGTTTTACTATAATGCATGGCCTTGGATGAACCAAGATGAAGCGAAGCGAGTCAGTGAGTATGGTGAGCAAATGCATCGTGGAGGTGTCAATCAGTTTATGGACACCATGGTAGGGATTGCACTGAAGCAAACCCAACTTTCAGCACGAAAAATAATGATTGCATTTGTGGCAGGTTACATTTGTCATTGGGCATTGGACAGTGTGGCTCATCCATTTATCTTTTATCGCTCTGGTTCCATGGCAGGAAATCTTAAGTATTATCATTTCCGTTATGAATCTGCTCTTGATGTGAAGATGGTGAGGGATGTGTTTAAGTATAAACTCAAAAACTTTCCAACCCGCTCGTTTTTAAACATGACCAAGAATCAAGAAGAAGTGGTTGCTTTCTTAGTGAGTGAAGCTCATAAAATCACTTATCAATCCGATATCACTCAAGAAGATTGCTTACTCTCCATGAAACATGGCAAAGAAATTTTAGTTCCACTCTTTGATCCAACTGGACTGGTTTATCCACTGATCCGTCGCGCTGAGAAATGGATGGCGAATGATGTTTGGAAATTTTCATCCCACATGGTTTCTAAAAACATCAATTCAAAGTATGATGAACTGAATTTAAAGCGAGATCTTTGGAAGAATCCAGCTGAACCAACACTCACTTCAAATGCGACTTTCTTGGATTTATTTGAGGAATCCATAGATCGTGGATACGATACATTAGAAC
>CAYSNT010000176.1:0-2129 GCA_964432505.1 uncultured Erysipelothrix sp. | reverse complement strand
AAAACTCGTTGATTCAGGTATTGGCATTGAATCCATTTGGGGCTATGGCTTTAAAGTCGTAGAAGCGCAATGAAGTTCATGACCTTTAAAGGCAAATTGACGTTTGTGATAAGCGTGGTTTTAGCAAGCACGTTTTTAATCATTGGGATATCATTCAATGTGATTATGAACGAATCCATTCTTAACAATGCTCGTGATGCGATCATGGATTCACGCAACATCATTACCTCATCCGATCGCAATAACCAACGTCTTTTTGTGTCGACACAAAACTTTGTGATGTCACAAGACTATGAAGCCATTCATACCAACATGCTCCATAGCCCTCACATGATGATGCTACATCGTTACATGGCTGAAGTATTAAAAAACAATGGCATCATGCCTTCCTTACTTATTCATGAATTACGCATCAACAATGAACTCTTCTATGTGAACATCATTGAAAATCCAAATCAATCCTCACAATGGATTGTGTTGTATGTCTCAATGTCCACATTATCTAATCTAAAAAACAATCTCAATCTTATTCTCTTTTTAATCATGTCATTCATGTTAGTGGCGGGTATCCTCATCATATGGTTCATCTCGTCATCCATGACCTATCCATTAACCCAACTCTCTCATTTTGCTCGTTCAGTAGGACAAGGCAATCGTAAGAAAGATCATCATGATTTTCATGAAACAGAACTTGTTCAACTTCAAGATGCCATGAATACCATGGTCATGAACTTGGATGAACAAGAACAAGCCAATCGTCTCTTCTTTCAAAATGTCTCCCATGAATTAAGAACGCCACTTCAAGTGATTTTAGCTCAACTGGAAGCCTATCAATATGACTTTGTCAATAAAGATCAAACCCTCAATGTGATCTATACCCAAGGTGAACGTCTCAAATCATTGATTGATGATTTGCTTGTCTTAACCCGACTTGAAGCCCATGCGGTGGATGTGGTCATCGAGCGAGTGGACATCAGAGATATGATTGAAGAAACCACTTCCTCTATGATGGTGCTCTTTCAAGAGAAAAACATTGATGTTTCTTACGACTTTCCTTCAAAACCAATGATCATTTCAATGGATGAACACAGCCTTCAAAAAGTGATCACTAATCTGTTAACCAATGCCTTAAGGTATGCGAAGTCTAAGGTAAGTTGGAAGGTCATAGAAGTTGGCAACACACTCGAAGTAAGCATCAGTAATGATGGACCCATGATTCCTTCTGACTTACAGAATAAAATCTTTGATCGCTTTCAAAAAGGAGATCAAGGACACATAGGCATTGGACTAACCATTGTGCATAGTGTCATGGAACACTATGGTGGGAAAGTAAACGTCATTTCTACACCAGAAGCCACATCATTTGTACTGATTTTCCTAAAGAAAGATCAGTTTAAGTTATATTAAAGGTACGTCACTGAACTGCATGAGTGAAATCTAGGATAACTTGTAATCCGTGTTCAATATTTTGTAAACTAATTGAAATAAAATGCTTATCTGCAATTCGTTTTGCGATTGCTAAGCCAAGACCAGTTGAGGTGGAAGTTGCATTCGTTCCTTTATAAAACATATCAAATACATAAGGTAAGTCTTCTTGTGAAATGCCCAAACCTTCATCTATAATGATAATCTTTTTCCAATCATTGATATCTTGTTGAATTAAAACCCGTGAATTGGATTCGCTGTACTTTATTGCATTATTGAGAAAAACAAACAACATTTGCATTAATCGATTGTAATCACCCAATAGTGTGAATGTTTGATATAACTCCAATGTGATATGTTTTTGACTGTTATGAGCTAATGGAAGAATTGCTTCTACACTGTCTGAAATAAGTTGCTTAAAATCAATTGATTCTTTTTTGATTGAAAAATCAGGATTTTCTAGCCGAGTTAATTCAAGCAAATCAGAAACTAAATGTTGTAGTAAAAGTATTTGGTTATTCATGGTTTTAACACTTTGTTTAATCTCATCAGGATTGTGAATTACATCATCTTCAATTGCTTCAATAAAACCTCTTAACACAGTGATTGGTGTATATAGTTCATGAGATACACTTGCCAATAAATCTTTCCTCATTTTGTCCAACTGAGCTTGTTTTATTTCACTGTCTTTTAATAATATTGAT
>CAYSNT010000175.1:0-2154 GCA_964432505.1 uncultured Erysipelothrix sp. | reverse complement strand
CAGGCGTTAAGTCGACTGTTGGGAGAAGATGTTCTTGATCTGCTTAATTCTATTCTAATCTAAATCACATAAACTTTCATCCCTGTAGGAAACAAAAAAAGCAATAAGTCTAGGAAACGGAAATACCTTCTGGTTTTTGAGTTACGATTTTTTGAGATTCATTCTCTCTTTTTTCGTTTATATTTCCGTTTCCTTGAACAAAAAATGACTTAACTCCAAGAATTAAGTCATTGATAGGAATTTCGGAATTTACTCTAAGAATTCACGTAATTTTAACATATTAGACTAAAAAAAACTAAGAGATACTTTCTCTTAGTTCATGATTCATGAATTAACTTACTTAATTGATCATTAAATTGAGGTGACTCCTCTTCTAACATTCGAAGTGCTGCCATTAATGGTATGGCTTGTTTGACTTCTTCACTATGAATGCCCATTTGCTTACAGATTTGCTTCAAATAAGGATTGGCTTGTCGTTTTACATACTGGTACAGAATAATGTATGATCTTGCGATATCCATTACAGGATTTCCAAGTTTAGCATTCATCCAATCAAGAATCACTAATCCTTCATCAGTCATCATGATGTTCTCTAAATGCATATCAAAATGACACAAATGATACTTACGTTCAATCATCGACAATGATTGCAAAGCTTTATCCTTCACTTCTTGTTGAAGTGATGAGTGTTTTAGTGTTGATTCAAATGCAGTGAATGCATCTTCACAATCAAGATCATGATATTGAAACACTTCAACTTGAGCTTGAATCAAACATTGAATGCCTTCTTTGAATTTCTCCTTTCTCATCATATCAGCAATTGTCTTACCACGAACTAGACTCATTTTTAATGAATGTTCATCCTTTAACACTTCGCAAGTCACACTCTTTAATTGTGTCTTTGAATGAATTTGACTAAGAATGTGAGCTTCCTTGATTATTCCTTCTTTTGAATACCATGATGGATAAAGTTTATACGCCCATACCCCATCGGTCACGATTTGAGCTACTCTTCCTTTCCCGATCACTTTCAAATCATGTTTATTCATTGGAGTGCTCGTCTTTGATTCTTATCAGAATATTCCCTGTTTTATGCCCTTGGTAGGCATGAGCAAATGCTTCTTTATAGTCGACTAGATCAACAACTTTTTCAATGATGGGTTGAATACGTTTGTGTGAAAGACAGTCATTAAGAAAGGCAAGTCGTTGTTTATCTTCTTTGGTGACGGATTTGATACTTAAAAACTTACCACTTGGTTTCAGAAGGTGTGTAATCTGCTTTCTTTGTATTTTACCTACCGCATCAAATACCACATCAAATTTCTGATTTAGATTGAACACATCTTGTGTTTGATAATCCAAAATGGGTTGTGAATGGATACTCGATAATTGCTGATGGTGTTTAGCGCTAGCAACTGCCACAACATTGGCTTCAAACATGTGAGCTAGTGACAAAGCCGCACTTCCAACAGAACCACTGGCTCCATAAAGGTAAACATCAACTGACTTACTCAGCGTTGATTCATTAAGGAAATGATAAGCACTTAAGAAACCAAAAGGAATACAAGCCGCCTCTTGTAACGACACTTCAGGGTTAAGCACACTTACGATGCTTTTGTCATTTAAAATAAGTTTTTCTGCTGCGACCCCTGCTTTCATTGAGTTAATGAAGTTAACATGATCACCAACCTTGTACCCTGTAACACTTGAACCCACTTGTGCAATCACCCCACTACCACAAATACCCCGAACAACAGCTCTTGGTTTATTCCAACCAAAAACAAGTCTAATCATGATTTGTAAGTACCAAGGTTGACTTAACGTATTGATGTTCTTATCTCCTGCAGTCACGTTACAATAATGCACATCAATGAGAATATCATCAGGTTTCACTACCTTCACATCATCAATTTCTACTAAATGTAAGGTTGATTCATCACCGTATTGACTTTGAACTATAGCTTTCATAGGTTACCTCGTTAGATTTAGTATATCAAAATAACCACTCAAATATTGAACTTACATCAACATGCATTATAATCAAATCAACCTGCATGCATTCACGATACAAAAAAACACCCTAAGGTGTTTGATTGGCATTTGGTGACCCGTACGGGATTCGAACCCGTGAATGCATGCGTGAAAGGCATGTGA
>CAYSNT010000174.1:0-2162 GCA_964432505.1 uncultured Erysipelothrix sp. | reverse complement strand
ATGCTTCCCCAACAACATCCATATTATAAATCAAAGCATTCTCTAACCCACCAAACAGACCTAACTCGTAGGTGTTTGAATCTGTTTCAGGCACATAAAACATTAAACCTGATATCGTATGTCCTCGACCATCTATACTTCCTGTAAAAGGATGAAGTCGATTACCAATTGGGTTCCATCCTCGGCCATCATTGTACATTGGATCTAAACTATCCAGTGTTCCAATAAGTGTAGACACATTCACATCATTGATGAGTGCATAATGAGCATTTAAATCATTTCTAATATTATCAAGTTGTTCAGCATTTTCTATAAGATAGGGATTAGATTCACTCCCATCTCCAGCACTAAATCCCACTGAAGCTGAAGTTGAATATGATAAACAAGGCATTAACATTGTAAGCAAAGCAAAAGAAAAGACAAACTTAAAAAGGTTTTTCATAGTTTTAATGTTGTTAAAAAATTAACTTCTCCTTTAACCATTGAGAGGGGGATAAAAATTTAAACATAGTTATTCAACAACATTAACAAAAATTCCTCAAAAATATGTTCTGGAGCACAAAAATTCTTACATGATGAAATAAAAAAAGCGATGTTTTCACCGCTTTTACCTTAATTAATGGCATCTTCTATGAATTCAGTGACAATCTCACCCATGATCGCAAACCCAATGCCTTCGACAACAGAAGATGCAATCTTAGAAGAGTTCACACCAATGACTTCCCCTCTCATGTTGAAGAGTGGACCACCACTGTTTCCAGGATTAATGGCGGCATCAGTTTGAATCAGTGGAACACTGTTGCCTAAGTCTCGATTTAATCCTGAGATAATCCCTTTTGTGATGGATAAGGACAAATCAAATCCTAAAGGATAACCAATCGCAAAGACGGTTTCACCCAAACGCATTTGCGAAGCAAAATCTAAAGAAGAGACTTCCGCATTGATCTTTACCACAGCTAAATCAAGATTACGATCATACTTCACAATGGATCCAATATACGATGAACCATCAAACAACACCACAGTAATGGTAGATTGTTCATTTTGAAACGCATTTTCAACCACATGAGCATTGGTCACCAAATAACCATCATCGGAGACAAAGAATCCCGAACCTGTCCCTACACTTTGCACATTGCGTTCACCAAACCAGGTTTGTTGACGAACAATGGCTTCCACTCTTAAACCAACCACTCCTTCTAAAACATTAGGAAGCAAGTTGGCAACGCCATCTTGATCTTCAGTGAACGTAATGGAGGTTGGCATGGAGGGGAGTTGAGCTAAGGTATTTTGAAGTTGTGATAAGTTAGTTTCTAAAAGATTGATTCTTTCTTGTTGAAGATATACGCTCCAAGCAAGTGAGAAAAATAAAAGCACAATGACTATTTTCTTCATAGGACCTCCTATAGTGTCATTATAGACCAACTCTAAAAGGAATGCATGTGATATACTGACGCAATTTTGCATGAAATTATTGTCACTGTTTTATGTATAATTAAATTATGAAAAAACTAATCTATGTTTGTGAAGATGAAAAAGTCATCCTCGACACCATTTGTTCCTTTCTTAATGCCAATGACTATGAAGCAAAGGGGTTTTTGACTGCGTTTGAATGTTTAGAAACCTTTAAACAGAAACAGTGTGATTGTTTAATCACTGATGTGAACATGCCTAACATGAATGGGTTTGAACTTGTTCAAGCCATTCGTAAGCAATCCAATGTTCCTGTCATTATCCTAACGGCACGAGATGCAGATCTTGATTATGCCTTTGGTATTCATGTAGGTGCAGATGATTATATTACTAAACCATTCTCTACCCTCAACTTAGTCATGCGTGTTAAAGCACTACTTCGTCGTGTTCAACTTGACTTGAATCAACAAAATCAAGAGCATGTTTCTTTCCATACTCTTTATATGGATCCTAAAAGTAGAGTGGCCACCATACGACAAAAACCGATTGATTTAACCCCAATGGAATATGCAGTCTTATTGTATTTAACACGCCATGCGGACATGGCTATTTCAAGGGAAGTCTTACTTCAAAAAGTATGGGGGTATGAATCCATGGTGGAAACCCGTGCATGTGATGATACCATCCGTCGTTTAAGAAAAAAACTCGTTGATTCAGGTATTGGCATTGAAACCATATGGGGCTATGGC
>CAYSNT010000173.1:0-2245 GCA_964432505.1 uncultured Erysipelothrix sp. | reverse complement strand
AATCGTTATCCATCCTTAAAGATGGATTAGCCTTGCTTGGTGATGATTACATTGAAATGGTTGAACGTTCCTTTAACGAACGTTGGATTGACTTTGAAAACAATATGGGTAAATCCACAGGAGCATTTTGCTCTTCCCCTTATGGTCATCATCCTTTTGTGCTTATCAATTGGACGGAAAGAATGAGAGAAGCTTTGGTGTTAGCCCATGAACTTGGTCATGCGGGACATTTCTATCTTGCGGGTCAAAACCAATCCATCTTTGACACACGAGCATCCCTTTACTTCATTGAAGCTCCTTCAACCATCAATGAACTCTTTGTTGCTCACTCATTAAGTATAAAAGACACTTCTCAACGTTTTACTCGTTGGTTGAAATCAACCTTGATTGCTCGTACTTACTATCATAATTTTGTGACACACATGCTTGAAGCAGTGTATCAGCGGGAAGTGTATCGTTTAGTGGATGAGCAAAAACCACTCAATGCGAACATCCTTAATCAGTTGATGTTGAAGACAATTCAAGATTTCTGGGGTGAGGATGTTCAGATACAAGAGGAAGCTCAATACACCTGGATGAGACAACCTCACTATTATATGGGACTTTATCCATACACTTACTCTGCAGGATTATCCATTGCGACTCATGCCTCAAAACTCATTGAAAACGACCCAACATTGGTAGAAGCATGGAAAGACATTCTTAAGTCTGGAGGAAGTGTTGCTCCCTTTGATTTGGTGAAGAAGATTGGGATTGATTTATCAACTCAAGATACCTTGTTTGCAACCATTGAGTTCATCACCAGTTTAGTGAATGATATTGATGCATTAACACCTCTTAAGTAGAAGACAACAAAGGAAGTGAATGAACATTCGCTTCTTTTTAATGTTGAAATATTTCTTGTGAAAAGATTAGTTTGCACTATTATGTTTTCAACTCTCTATGGTAAACTTGAAGTAACATAAGGGGGAAACTATGTCCAACCAGCAAATCCAACCAAAGAACGTCCTTAAATCATTTAAGCAACCAATCGCAGTATTAGTGTGTGTGTTTACACTGCTTTTAAGTGCATGTACACCTCAAGCTCAAAATCCTAACAATTCAAACAATCCAAATAATCCTAACAATCCTAACAATCCCATTATTGATGATAATGATCCAAATCAGCCATTAACTAAAACACCTGATGTGATTAAGAATTTAGGGGCGTCAAAAGTTAACTTTACACCCAATGAAACATCCATCGCTCAACCACTTTATTTAGAAAAGATCAATGATGTTTCAACATCAGAATTATTGGTTCGAATTCTGTTAAAAAACTATCAAAACTTAACTCAAATCAAAAAGGATTTTCCTTCCTTAAACAATTCTAAAACAGTCAACTCACAAGGCGTTGATGTGTACACCTTTGTGGATGATTTGACTTTGATTGATTATCCAAATAACTTAGTACTTCAATACAAGGAAGTATTTTTCACTCTCGACGGTTTGTTCTTACATCGCTTAGAACTAAACAATGAAGCTCAACAATCGCTTGTGGTAACACCACAATTTGTAGCACTACTTAGTCCTAACCAAAAAGTTCAATCTGCCTATTTCATCAGTTCTTTAGCAGAAATTGCTCCACAGTACAATGACTTTATCCTTGATGCACCGAAAGAATTAGCACTAACCCTTCAATTTGGCGACGTCATTCTAATGAACATTGAGAATAATGAACTTAAACCCATTGATGTTTCTTCACTCTATCCTCAACTCGATGCCTTGGTGTATGCAAAGTTGGATGGCACCCAATTTAATCTTTACCTTAAAGAACATCCATCCACAAAAATCATTAACAAAACCACTCTTCCGCTATTGATGATGATACCTGAAAAGCTGTTTGCTCCGATGTATGATCATACTTATGGAACAGGCAACAATCCCCTCATTAAAATCATTTCAACCTTCATTGATCCAATCACTTCTAAAGCGATGATTAAAGTCAATTACATGCTCGATGATGGACTGTCACCACTAATTCAAATCACTGAACTTCACTACAACTTCACTGATATTGAAGAAATTGATGCCTTAACACTGCAAAACATTAAGACACACTACGATTCATCCATCACTTCAAAACCATTCTTACAAAAGGATTTAATCCTTTATCAAGGCAGCGATCGAGTGATTGATCTTAATAACGATTTCAAAGACATTGGTCAACAATTAAATCCAAGTGTCTCATTAAAACCCAATGAAG
>CAYSNT010000172.1:0-2250 GCA_964432505.1 uncultured Erysipelothrix sp. | reverse complement strand
CATATCAAAATGGATGTTAAAGCATTGGATGTGGATTTCTTAGCATGGTCAGGTCATAAAATGTGCTCGCCAACAGGTGTGGGTGTATTGTACGGCAAGAAAGAATGGTTAGACCAACTGAAAAGCATCAAACTAGGTGGAGGAGCAAATGCACAGTTCAATGAACATGGAGAAGTTATCCTAAAATCTGTACCAACACGATTTGAAGCAGGAACACCAGCCATTGAGTCGACCATCGCACTAAAGTCTGCACTTCAGTTTTTGCAGAGTGTTGGAATGCATCAAATTCACGAACATGAGGTTCTGCTAAAAAACCATTTTCTAAGTAAGATACAAGACTTTAAACACATCACGGTGTATAATCCAAGTACAGACACTGGGATTGTTATCTTCAATGTTGAAGGCATTTTTGCTCAAGACGCAGCTGCCTATTTAAGTTCTCATGGTATTGCGGTGAGAGCCGGAAATCACTGTGCGAAGTTAATCCATCATGTTATTGGAGTAACAGAAACCTTAAGGGCAAGCTTTTATGTTTACAATACAGTTGAAGAAGTCGATCACTTAGTGGAAGTGTTAAGAGAAATCACGTTAGAAAAATGCGTTGATTTATACATATAGGAGGTGCAATCATGGACATCAACGATCCACAATTAATGAGAAGTATTATCATGGATCATTACCAATATCCTCGCAATCGACGAGAATGTCATGATCATGATTGTAAATCTGTTCATATGAATTCTGAGTCTTGCATTGATGATATTATGGTCTATGTCAAACTAGACCATGATATTATTAAAGATTTTAGTTTTACAGGACAAGCATGCACTATTTCAACTGCATCAACTTCGATTCTAAGTGAACTTGTCAAAGGAAAAACGTTGAATGAAGCGAAGCAAATCATCATGGAATACCGAAGAATGGTGAACCTTGAATCATTTGATGCAGAGACATTAGAAGAAGCAGTTGCCTTCTCAAACATTGGCAAACAAGCCAATCGAATAAAATGTGCACTCATAGGATGGGATGCACTCTCGCAAATCATTGCAGAAAGTGAGGAATAACATGGCAGAAATTACCTTTGAAGAAAATATAAAGAATATTCCAAAGGATGAATATAAATATGGTTTTGCTGACAAGGATGTCAGTATTTATCGTACCGCAAAAGGAATTAATGATAATATTGTAGCTGAAATTTCACAGATAAAAGGCGAACCTGAGTGGATGAAAGAGTTCAGACTCAGTTCATTTCATGCATTTGAAGCGAAACCAATGCCACAATGGGGAGCTAACCTTAATCAAATAGAATTTCAAGATTTCACGTATTATGTTAAACCAAGTGAGCGCCAAGAAAAAAGTTGGGACGATGTTCCTGAAACGATTAAAAATACATTTGATCGTTTAGGTTTACCAGAAGCCGAACAAAAATATCTGGCTGGTATTTCAACACAGTATGAGTCAGAAGTTGTCTATCACAATATGCTTCAAGAAGTAACAGATAAAGGAGTTATCTTCTTAGATACAGACAGTGGTTTGCGTGAACATCCTGAACTATTTAAGAAATATTTTGGAACAATAATTCCACCAACAGACAATAAGTTTGCAGCATTAAACAGTGCGGTATGGTCTGGAGGTTCATTTATTTATGTTCCTAAAGGCGTTAAATTAGATAAACCACTACAATCCTATTTTAGAATTAACTCCGAAAGTATGGGACAATTTGAACGTACGTTGATCATCGTTGATGAAGGTGCAGATGTTCATTATGTTGAAGGTTGTACCGCTCCATCTTATTCAAAAGATTCATTACATGCAGCGGTCGTTGAAATCTATGTAGCAAAAAATGCAAAATGCCGCTATACTACCGTTCAAAACTGGAGTACAAATGTTTTAAACTTAGTAACCAAGCGAGCTTATGTTGAAAGTCATGGTGTGATGGAGTGGATTGATGGAAACATTGGTTCTTCAATCACAATGAAATATCCAGCTTGTGTGCTAGCTGGAGAGTATGCACGTGGGATGACGATTTCAATTGCGGTAGCTGGCAATGGCCAAGTTCTTGATGCTGGCGCAAAAATGATTCATTTAGCACCACATACTTCAAGCACAATTATCTCTAAATCAATTGCTCGTAATGGTGGAGCAGTAAATTATCGTGGTTTAATCAAACATACAGCAAGAGCAGTAGGAGCAAAGTCAAAAATTGAGTGTGACACTTTACTTTTAGACGATCGCTCAACAAGTGATACA
>CAYSNT010000171.1:0-2270 GCA_964432505.1 uncultured Erysipelothrix sp. | reverse complement strand
CTTTACAATCTTAAATGGAGTACTCATGAAGCTTACTCACTTTCATTAAGACGAATGGCTCCCGCAACACCCATGTTCTTAGGGGTACATAAGACAACGTTATAACCTATTTTTTGAATGGTTCCATCAAGGGCAAAAATGACGCCCGTAATAAAATCAATGGTACGTTGAGAATACTCTTTTGGTAGACGATGCAAGTTAATGACGGCTGCACGTCCTCCTTTAAGATGCATTCCCACTTCTTGAGCTTCATCAAAACTGCGTGGCTCAAACAACACCATCTTGGTGTCGGCTGGTAATTTTGAAATCGATTTATTCATGGGTTGTTCATAATCCATGGACGTGGATGCTTTACCATCCATTTCAAGGTATTCTTCTTCTTCCACTGGATTGATAAATTCTTTAAGTTTTTGTTTAAGGCTCATATGCATGTCCTCCGCTTTGACCTATTATACCATACAAGACTAGAGACTAAAAGCAGGATTGAATTGAGACATGAAAAAAGACTTTCGATAATGAAAGTCCACTTTGTTTAGGATTCTATGGTCGGTAAAGTCTTCGAATACTCATACACAAATCCTGATTTAAACATCATGTGAAGCGCAATGAGGGGTATCCAACAAAGAAAAAATGCGACGTTAACACTCGAGATCGTTTGTCTTACTTCCAAAGACAACCTAAATAAATTGGATAAACTACTCACCATACTAACCGGAAAAATCGAATAGATTAATAGATTTCCAACATTTAGCGTACGCATATAACTTAAAAGCTCTTGTCCTTTTTTAAACCCCATGGTGATAAGTTGATGATTAGGTGTAGTAGGATGATCAAGGATAAGTAAAAAGGCCCCATTAGAATAAAGCAACAACACAGCAAACAGAACCCAGATTAATATTGGAATCATGATACCACCTAAGAGTAATAGGAACGCTAGCAAGCCCAACTCAATGCTTAAACGAAATGACTTTACGAGAAATTGATTGATGATTGATTTAAAAACAGACCATGTCAGTTTTTGATTGGTTCGCAATAGATAGGCCACCATGAGTGTGCCAAAACCATATAAGAAAAGGATCATCCATTGCGTTAGGATGGCTCCTATGATGCCTGTTGGAAAATTGAAATAAGTCATCACCAAAAAGACAAATGAAACAAGGACAATCACACTGATAGTTGTGATCATTATTAATGACCCTAGATACGCTTTGAGTAGAGAATGGAATGTTTGCTTCGTTAAGGATTGAATCATGATTATGCTTACCCCCACTGGATTAATGTATGTTAATGATATCACAACATTGCTTCCTTATCCATGTGTTTTCTAATGTTTAAAACGATGAGCGTTGATGATAATGATGACCTAAAGGTTCGACATGCACAATCACATGCACATGATCACCCAACTCCTTTTGAATCATGACTTCTAAATCATGAACTAGGGTATGTGTGGTGATCAAGGTCAGTTCAGGATCACATTGAGCATGAAAATCCAGGTAGATGATTTTCCCTGATAAGCGAGAGCGTACTTCATGAATCGAATGAACCAAAGGATGAGTAAGCACAATCGCTTCAATGCGCTCTGGGGTTAAGATGGCTTCATCAAGTAATTCTTTTGCACTTTCTTTGAACACTTCAATCGCAATTCTAAAGATTAGAAGTCCAATTAAAATTGACAACACTCCATCAAAGCGTGGATCAAAGCCTAGTCCTACCACAAACAAGGCCGATGCAGCAACCAAAACGGTACTCATCATGTCGGATAAGGAATGCTTTGCATCCGCTAACAGCAGACGATGGTGATGTTTCCTGCCCACAATAAACTTAATACTGACAACGGTGATATCAAAACTGAAGGCGACCACTAACATGACAATCATGAGTGGATTGTAGGTGATAGGAACAGGATTGAGGATTTGTGTAATGCCTTTACTCAAGACTTCAACACTTAAATACGCTAAAAATGCCACAATCACTAGCATGGCCAATGACTCAATGCGACCATGCCCATACGGATGATTCTCATCTTTTGGTTTAGAAGCAAAACGAATCGACACCAAAGCAATGATGTTGGTGAGTCCATCACTGAAGGTATGAAGTCCATCGGCAGCCAAGGTTGGCCACTTTAATAGTGTTCCAATCACAAACTTTGATGTGGCAATGATGATGTTTAAGATTAAGGTGGTGATAAAGGCTGCATTGACTGACATAACACTCTCCTATTAAAAGCATGGCCTTCGCCATGCTTACAGTTTACTAATGGGTTGGAT
>CAYSNT010000170.1:0-2296 GCA_964432505.1 uncultured Erysipelothrix sp. | reverse complement strand
CTTCCTTGGATGACATGACATCTCAAAAGATCTATGACACACTTCTTGGATTAAACAAAACGTTGATTTGTGTGACGCATCGTCATATTGAGTATTTAAACCATACTTTGATCAGGTGATTGAATTAGAACCATTAGGAGGTCAAGCATGAAACAACTTCATTTAGGCCACCGTGGTTGGTTGTTCATTAATATTATTAATATGATGTTCATGACATCACTGAATGGATTAAGCATTTACTTACTTCGCTTTATTACTGATTATGGGTTAAGTAAGCAGTTGGACTTGATGCTTCAAACAGCACAATGGATGTTACTGTTGTTGGTGTTCTTATTGATTGCGGATTTAATAGGAACTTACCTGCGCTCACGCTACATTGAATCAAGTTTAATACTCATGAAGAAAGCCTACGTCAATCAACTCCTTAATCAAGACATCACTCAACTTCAAAAAGAAAAAGTGAGTGTCTATCGCTCTAATCTCACCAATGATTTTGATCGCTTTCAAGATAAGTACTTGCTCAATTTACTTCAAATGATTCGTATGACACTGCAATTTCTAATGGCGGTGATCTTGGTCGCAACCGTCTCCTATTACTTGGTGATTGTGGCCTTTATTCTCTTGTTCTTATTCCTGTTCATTACCTCTCATAACAGTAAACCAGTCCAGAAAAGTGAAGCGAAAAAATCGGCATCCTTGCAAAAGTACACGTCGTATGTGGAAGAAACTCTACAAGGATTTGACATCATTAAACAACACCAACTTGAACCACTTCGACTTGAACAGTTCCTACACCATGCCACTTCCGTTCAAAAAGATAATTATCAAGTGGATGTGAAAGAAACTCAAGTATCAGCACTCAATCAATTCATTCAAAACTTAGTCTTGTTTGGATTGGTCGTCACGGGTATTTTATTTGCCCGCTCCACCAGTGCAGGACTTGGTAGCATCATTGTGGTCGCTTCCAGTTTTGGCAACGTCATGTGGCCATTATCACAGTTCTCACCGATCCTCACACAAATGAAGGGTATAGTTAAAGTGTTGGATGAGTTTGATGCTAACCTTAAAGTACCTGTCTTAAATCGTCACCAAAGTGTTGATCATTTTGACACCTTATCCTTCAATGATTCAGATTTAGGCTATATGGATGAAGAGAAATCCATCTTAACCCATGTGAATCTAGACATTAAGAAAGATGAAAAAATCTTAATTGTTGGACGCAGTGGAGCAGGTAAATCGACCATCTTAAAAACCATTCGACAAAACATTCAACCCAAACAGGGCAGTGTAACCCTCAATGATCATGAAATCTTTGATTTAATCCCGATTGATTATTATTCCTTATTTACGACCGTCGATCAAATTGGCTTTATCTTCTCAGGTACGGTTAAAGAAAACCTAACTCTATACCAAGACCTTAGTGATGAACACTGCCTTCAAGCTTTAAAGCAAGTTGGTTTAGCTCATTTGAATTTGAATGATGTCTTAGTGAACAATGGATCAAACGTCTCAGGAGGACAGCGAGCCCGGTTGATGTTAGCACGAGCTTTATGCCTTGAAACCAGTGTCATTCTTTGTGATGAAATCTTTGCTTCACTTGAACTTGAGATTGCGCAAAGCATTGAAAAAGATTTATTGGCGTTGCCTAAAACCATCATCAATGTCAGTCATATCATCTTTAAAGAAACCTTACCTCTCTATGATAAAATCTACATCGTAGAAGAAGGAGAATGTCTTCTTGCTTCATCCCAACAAGAAGTGTGGGAACGCATGATCTTATCTCAATCCTAAGCAAACAAAAGCGCAGTCATGCGCTTTTGTTTATAGGGAGAGAGAATGAAAATGGGCCAATAGTTCGTTTGGTTGTAAGCGTTGTTTAGCCTCTGCACAGACATCCAACACCACATGTCCTTCATGAAGCATGATGCAACGATCACCATAAGCCAAAGCATCCTGTATTTGATGTGTAATCATTAAGGTGGTGATCTTAAATTGTCGAATCAAATGCTGTGTGAGATGCATGATGTGCTGGCTTGTTTTTGGATCTAGAGCAGCAGTATGCTCATCCAGTAACAACAGCTTAGGGTGTGACACCACAGCCATCAATAAACTTAAAGCTTGACGTTGTCCACCTGATAAATAGGCAACCTTGACATCCAACTTCTCTTCAAGTCCCATGTTGAGTTGAGTAAGGATGTTTGCGATGTGAGTGCGTGATGCTAAATCAACTCCTTGTTTGAGATTATATGGTTTGCCTTTATTCAATGCTAAACTCATGTTTTGCACAATGCTTAAT
>CAYSNT010000169.1:0-2316 GCA_964432505.1 uncultured Erysipelothrix sp. | reverse complement strand
GAGCGATGTTGATGTCCTGTAAAGAGCACATCAATGCCTTCGATCAAAGACAGTTCATAGCCTACATTCTCACCAGTTAAGCGCTCAGTGGGTTCACCAGAATGAATGTCCTTCTCAAACCCACCATGGTAAACCACCACAATGGAGTCCACCAGAGGACGTAATCGTGTAACTTCGTTTCTCACATGCGTAACGACATCAATGAAGGTGATGTCGTGAAGATGCTCTGGTTTTTCCCAGTTAGGGATGTAATCCGTAACTGCTCCAATGATGCCTAAAGTGTGATTATTGAGTGAATGAATCTTGCTTTCTCCAAGGGATTTCCCTTGATAAAGCACATTTCCAGTAATGCAAGGAGCTTTAAGTTCGTGAAGAAAAGAGAAAAGCACATCCAATCCGTAGTTGAAATCATGATTCCCTAGGTTAAAGTAATGATAACCTAGAAGGTTCATCGCCTGCGCAATGGAGTGCTTAGCTTGTGGTTGAGTATGAAAATAGGTGGTTAAAGCGGAGCCCTGTAAGGCATCGCCATTGTCAATCAATAAGGTGATTAAAGGATCAAAGCGCTGAAGCAATGAGGGTAGTGAAGATAAACCATAGGGTTTATTTTGATCAAGGGCAACATCATAATTAAGAACATTGCCATGAATATCGCTCGTGCATAAAAGATGAATCATAGTTATCAATCCTTTCGTGTCCCATTATACCAAAATCCTCTTAGAATTGTGAAAAAATCGTAAACTGAAGATGAAGTCATTGTTCAGCAGTGGGTATTGTGATATATTTGTGAAGTAAGTAAACCTTACAGGAGGGACAGATGAAGACTTTATTTAAATTACTCATCGTGTCACTTGTTTTCTTTGGCGTGCTCACTGCGTGTGCTCCAGCCACTGAAGAAAAAGTGATCGATGAACTCGTCGTGCTTTTTGTACCTAGCCGTGACCCAGGACAAATCCTAGGAGCGACTGCACCACTTCGTCAATTACTCATTGATGAATTGGCAAAAGCTGGATTCACAGTTAATTTTGTTCGCATTGAAGTGTCTACAGATTACAACGCAGCTGGTGAAGCTTTAGCTGCTGGTACTGCTCATATTGGTTTCTTACCTGGTGGTACTTATGTTGCTTACTCTGAAGAAGGCGCAGAAGTTGTCTTAGCTGCAACTCGTGCTGGTTTGAACAAAGACAGTGAAGTGGCTAAAGATTGGAACGATGGACAACCTACATTAGGTGATTCAGAAAACCAAGTCACTTACTACCGTTCACTCATTTATGCTGGACCATCTGAAGTTGGAAAAGCGATTGCTGAAAAAGTCAATGCTGGAACAGCATTAACTTGGGATGATGTTAACGCTGCTAAATGGTGTGTATCTTCATCCGCAACTTCATCTGCGGGATATGTTTATCCTACAATGTGGTTAATGGATAACTTTAGTAAAAAAATTTCAGATTTAACTCAACCAGTGATTCCTGGTTCATACTCCGTTATTGCACAAAACTTAGCCACTGGCCAATGTGATGTTGGTGTCGGTTATGCTGATATCCGTCGTGACTACGAAGTGAACTGGACTCGTGACTGGGGTCGTACAGATGCTATCTGGACTGAAATGCCTGTTATCGGTGTTACAGAAGGAATCTTCAATGATACTATTGCTGTATCCAACAACCATCCAGATATGACTGATGAACTCAAAAAAGCTATTGCGAATGCATTCATTGCTCTTGCACAAACTGAACTTGGACGTTCTGCTATTTCTATCTATAACCATGAAGGATATAAAGTGGTTACAGATGCAGATTATGAAGGAGCTCGTAAAGCACGCGACATCGTCTCAGGTAACTAAGTTAAACAAGCGAGGGAATTCCCTCGCTTCTTTTTTTATCTTTCATGGAGGAAAGTATGATCCAATTTACAGATGTAGTGAAACGTTATCCTAATGGGGTAGAAGCACTCAAAGGAGTGTCTTTAACCATTGAACAAGGGGAGTTTGTCGCCATTATTGGTTTATCCGGAGCAGGGAAATCAACTCTATTGCGAGCAATCAACCAGATGCATAGTATCACCTCAGGTTCACTTAAAGTGAACGGGGTTGAAGTGTCATCCCTTAAAGGCAAAAAACTAAGACGTTTCCGTCGTGGTATCGGGATGGTGTTTCAATCATTCAACCTTATTAAACGAACCACGATCATCAAAAATGTACTTGCTGCACGTGTCGCGGACATGAGCTTAGTACAAAGCTTATTAAGCTTTTATTCTAAGAGTGACAAGATCATTGCTTTAGAAGCCCTTGATCAAGTTGGGATTTTAGAGAAAGCC
>CAYSNT010000168.1:0-2321 GCA_964432505.1 uncultured Erysipelothrix sp. | reverse complement strand
ATAACTGAGGGTACGCATGTTATGAAGTCGATCAACCAACTTCACTAAGATGACGCGAATGTCTTTCGCCATCGCAATAAAAATCTTGCGATGATTGGCCGCTAAATATTCTTTTTCATCTTTAAATGAAAGATTTCCAATCTTGGTCACAGATTCAACAATGGTGGCAATATCACTGGAAAACTCTTTTTTTAGTTCTTCTTTACTGACACCACAATCTTCGACCGTATCATGAAGTAAACCTGCACAAATGGTGGAAGGACCGACACGCAACTCAGCAAGTAGTATCGCCACTTCAATGACATGAGTCACATAAGGTTCCCCACTCTTGCGCATCTGCCCCTCATGTTTTTCAATCGCAAAAAGCACAGCCTTGTCAATCAAGGCTATGTCTTTTTCACTTACAATGTATTGTAAGACTTGCGCTTTTAAAGCATCTTTGAGTTGGGCAACACGCACATGCATTGTGCACCTCCATCGCACCTTTAGTAGGTTAATGATGTAAAGACTGGGACTCCAGAAAGTTTATCACGACCATGAAGATCAGCAAGTTCAATAAGGAATGCACAGCCAACCACATGGCCACCCAATTGGTGCACCAGTTTAATGGTAGCTTCTACTGTTCCTCCTGTCGCAAGAAGATCATCCACAATGAGGACTTTTTGTCCTGGTTGAATCGCATCTTTATGAATATGAAGCTCGTTGCTACCATATTCTAAATCGTATTTGAAACTTACAGTTTCTCTAGGAAGCTTGCCTGGTTTACGTACAGGAACAAACCCAGTGTTTAAGGCTACCGCCACAGGACATCCAAAGATGAATCCACGTGATTCTGGTCCAACAATGATTTGAGCATCCACTTCTTTCGCAAATGCAATCATTTCATCGGTCGCATATTTAAATGCGTCACCATTCCCCATTAATGGGGTAATGTCTCTAAAGAGAATCCCAGCTTGTGGGAAATCTTGTATCTCAGCAATGTAATCTTTTAAGTTCATAACGTCCTCCAGGATAGGTGTATTATACACTAATTTGTGTCGACTTGACACGCTTTGAATGCAGATAATGTGAATTGAATGGATTTTGATCCCATGTATGTGTTGATGCCTAAGGTGCCTTCAATGTCAATCATTTGATTGGGTTGAAGTGATGCAAAATCAGGATCAAAGGCGAAAATATCAAGCAAGCCATTTCGTGTAAACACCATGGCTTTGCTCATTCCACCCTTAAGTGGTGTGATTGTTTTGATCTTGACACCTTTAATAAGCAAGGTTGGCTTTTCCCAACCAATACCAAATGGACGACAACGTTCAAACTCAATGACACCTTCTAAGGTGATGAGTGAAGGATCTACTTCAATCACATTAGACTCATCACTCAATGGAGTGATGTGCTTCATGTCTTCTAAAATATGGGCTTTGAGTGTTTCAAAATGCTCGTGTGCGACTTCCATCCCTGCTGCTTTACCATGCCCACCAAAATGCATGAGTAGGTGTTGATAAGGTTGAAATAAGTCCACTAGATGCACATTGGTTGAGCGCATTGACCCTTTAATGGAATCATCTTTTTTCACGCCCACAAATACATTGGTTTGTTTTAAACGCATGATTTGATTCGCAATCAGTCCTACGATGCCTTCATGGAAATCATCAGATACGATGAACAAGAAATCATTTGAATCACTTACATGCTCTAAGGCTTGAAGTGCCATGGTTTTAGTGAGGGTTTTGCGTTGTTCATTGATGGATTCGACTTGGGTTGCGTATTGAATCATTGCGGTGATGTCATTGGATAACAAATAGTTGACCATGGTATTCGCATTGGCTAACTCAGACATACGTCCAATCGCATTGATTTTAGGAATAAGTTGAAAACTCAACTCTTCTTCATTCACACTTTGTTTCTTTAAAAGAAGTGCAAAGGGGGTGATCAAAGCTTTATTCATTGATTCTATCGCTTTCACCACAAGATAGCGATTGAAGTGATGCAAAGGCATCATGTCCGCAATAGTCGCACACCCTGCTAACTGAATCATGAAATCAGAATCTTGGTTTAAAGCCAATGCAAGCAAATACACTAAACCACTGGTACACATGGACGCATACACAGGATCTAGGTATTGAGGATGAAGCAGTGCATCGACGTTGACTGGTGCAGTGATGGTATGATGATCAATCACAATCACTTTCTTTTCATGACGCTTAAGAAGATCAATAGCATCAAAGGAACTGACTCCATTATCCACACAGATGAAGAGATCATAGCCTTTGGATAAGGCTTGTGACGCAATGTCTATTTTCAAGCCATAACCTTCTTTAGTA
>CAYSNT010000167.1:0-2333 GCA_964432505.1 uncultured Erysipelothrix sp. | reverse complement strand
GTATGCACTTATGTTCATTCGTGTTACAGGTCCTGGTGCCTTTACTGGGGTCCTTACTTTAAGTGTCGCTTCCATTGGAATGCTAGCGAAACTCTTTGCGGAAATCATTGAAGATTTAGACCCAGGCATTTTAGAAGCACTCGATGCAAGTGGCTGCAATACGATTCAAAAAATTCAATATGGAATCTTGCCACAACTCATGTCCAACTTTGCCTCTACAACTATTTATCGTTTTGAGATCAACGTTAAGTATGCTACTATCTTAGGGATGGTTGGTGCTGGTGGAATTGGTGCTCCGCTCATTTTCGCAATCAGCGCTTATCGTTGGAATGATGCAGGTGCATTACTAATTGGACTTATTATCTTTGTCTTAATCATTGAAATAATCTCAACACGTATTCGTAAGAAACTAGCAACAGGAGAATAAATGAAACAACCAATTGAAGCAACAGTCACCTTTGATCATACTTTCAATGGAGAACTTATATTAAGAGAGGGAAGTGTCAGTATTGGGATGCAACCTCATCAAGCTTCTCCTTATAAACTCCTTCAAGGTGCTCTCATTTCATGTTTGCATTCTACTTTCCTTGATGTGATTGAAAAGAAACGATTAAGTTTTGAATCTGTCACGTATCATTCCAGTGGTTTCAAGCGCGAAGAAATTCCTTCCACCATTGAAACACTTCATATAGATGTCCATGTGAAGGGAATAACCAATAAAGTAGCTGCCGAAAAATCATTTGAATTAGCCACTAAAGTATGTTCAGTTTTTAACACCATATCGCAAGTAGGAACCATAACGTATACCATTCATTATGTCGATTAAGAGACCTCAAATGAGGTTTCTTTTTTAACATTAATCATTTTGAATTATTGTCTAAGTGAATGGACAAAAGTTAGGATTAGGAGTATACTACACACGTAACCCATTATGAGTACTAAATTCTTTATTGATTCAAAACCGATCACTTTACGCCCAGCTCAGCAAATTGCGCTAGGCTTTTTAATGGTTATCTTTGTGGGAAGTGTGTTATTGTCATTACCTTTTGCACAAAAAGTACCTGTTTCTTATCTTGATAACTTGTTTATCGCAACTTCCGCCGTGTGTGTGACCGGATTAGCCCCAATTGCGGTGGTGGAGTCCTATACCTTGTTTGGTCAAATTGTCTTGATTTTCTTAATGCAGTTGGGTGGATTATCGTTAATGACTTTCATTGCTTTAATGCTTATTGCCATTGGTAGTAAACTGAATGTATCTGAGAAGATTGTGATGCAAGAAACACTGAATCGTAGCACCCTTGAAGACATATCATCCTTCATCAAATTCATCGTAAAATACACTCTTCTTTTTCAACTTATTGGTGTCATTTTATTATCATTTACCTTTGTGCCAGAGTTTGGTTGGATCAAAGGAATCTTCAATGCATTGTTCATTGCGGTGTCAGCTTTCAACAATGCTGGATTTGATAACATTAGCACAACATCACTCATGATGTATGCGCAAAACCCAATTGTAAACTTTACCGTGATGTTTTTAATCGTTATGGGTGGATTAGGATTCAGCGTTTGGTTTGATGTGCGTAAGTCAACTCAATCCATTCTTAAAAAAATTCCAACTAAGAAAGTATACAATCAACTCAAAGTGCATGTGAAATTAGTGTTATGGGTTACCTTCATTTTAATCATCACTGGATGGTTATTCATTTTAGTGGTTGAATTTAACAACCCAAATACGTTGGGACCATTACCATTCTTAAGCAAATCCATGGCTGCGCTATTCCAATCTGTCACCCTTCGTACTGCTGGGTTTTCTACATTGAATATTGCTTTGCTTAGACCAGCTACATTGTTGTTTATGATGTTGTTCATGTTTATTGGTGGATCTCCAGGTGGAACAGCAGGTGGGATTAAAACAACTACCTTTGCATTGGTGGTGTTGTATGTGATCACAGAGTTACGTAACAAAGATCAACTCGTCTTGTTTAATAAAACTATTTCAAGAGATATCTTAAGAAGAGCTGTTACCATTCTTGTGTTAAGTTTAAGCTTCTTGTTGGTCGGTATCTTAGGATTGTTTTTACTTCAACCAGGTGACCCTTTAGCCATCATGTTTGAAGCATTCAGTGCGATGGCCACGGTGGGGTTATCCATGAATTTCACGCCTTCATTGAATGAATGGGGAAAAATCATTATTATATTATTGATGTATTCTGGTCGTATTGGACCAGTTGCGATTGCCTACACGTTAAAGTCCAATCGTGTTAAACGTCGTGCCAACTTAGTGGAATACCCACAAGGACAAGTCATTGTCGGATAGGAGAATCATGGCAAAG
>CAYSNT010000166.1:0-2337 GCA_964432505.1 uncultured Erysipelothrix sp. | reverse complement strand
AAGGATTCTCGGCTTTTGATTTATATCGGAGGCTGTTTATTCGTTACAGCCCCTTATTCTATCTTCAACTTCAACACCTGTTCTCCATCATCAACTTCCCCTGTATCCACAAATCCATACTTAATGTACATCTCATAAGGCATTGGATCATACTTAGTGGAAGAAACATAAAGATATCGTATGTTTTCTGCTTTGCATTTATCCACAAGCATATTTAAGACTGCTTTCCCATAACCTTTACCTTGGTATTCACCACCAATCATAAAACGCCACAAGAAATACACAGGCCAATCTTCTTCCTTTGCAATGTAATTATCTAGTCCTAACATGACAAATCCTATGATGGTTTCATCCAATACAATGGCTTTTGGCCATGCGATATCATAGTTAAGATAAGCTTCAGCTAAAGACACCACATTAGGTGCAACATGCTTCTTATCACTCTCAGAGAGTGTTTCATAAATCTTAATTACTGATCTTAAGTTCTCATAACTCACGTCTTGTAATGTAATCATGGGTTAACCTCTTTTACTCATTATACCAAATGAAGATTGTTAAGTAATTACAATATTTAAGCTAAACTTGTATTTATTTGCATTTTGCAATTTTTTATATAGTATTTATTTGCATTTTGCAATTTTTTACAAGTTTGCTATAATAATACCGAGGTGAAACGATGAAAAGACACATTGAATCAGAACTATTACACTGGTATAACTCAAATAGCAAGAAACCACTTATCATTCACGGTGCAAGACAAGTAGGTAAAACCTATAGTATTCGATCCTTTGCACAAAAAAAGAACTTGAAACTAGTTGAAATTAATTTTGAGAAAGATCTTTCATTCATTGAGTTATTTGATAAAACTCGCAATCCTCAAGAGATTCTTGATTTCTTGAGATTGTCATTTCTTGAGACACCCTTTAATGAATCAACATTATTATTTCTTGATGAGATTCAAGCCTCTCCCTCCGCTATAACTGCTTTGAAATTTTTGAGCGAGTCTTTCCCTAGTCGAATCATCGCTTCAGGTAGCGCATTAGGTGTGGCAATTGCATCTACTTCATATCCAGTAGGATATGTAGAAACAAGAATCATGACACCCATGACCTTCATTGAATTTCTTTGGGCAATGAATATTCCAGAAGAAATCATAAATACACTTCACTCTGCTTTGCTCAAACTAGAACAACTTCCTTTAGTCATTCACGAAAAATTCAATGATTTATTCAAAACCTATATTTTAGTAGGTGGCATGCCTGAAGTAGTACAATCATATGTTACCAATCAATCATACAAAGAGACATACATGATTCAAAAAAGACTGGTTAATGACTATTACAATGACATGGCAAAGTATGCTCAAGGAAGTGAAAGAATCAAAGTCCGTGAATGTTACCAATCTTTACCCGCCCAGTTAGCCAAAGACAACAAGAAATTTCAGTATAAACTGGTTAAAAAAGGGGCAGGTTCAAGACATTATGAGGCAAGCTTACAATGGCTTGTAGACAGCCATATGATTATTAAGACATTTAAATTGGACAACACTCAATTTCCCATTGAAGCAAGCGTCGATCAATCCAGTTTTAAAGTATATCTTTCAGATACCGGAATGTTAGTGAGTTTATTTGGTGAAGAAATCATTTAAAGCATACTCATGGATAATCCCACCATTAAAGGTGTATTCTATGAAAACAGCATTATTCAATTGATTAAAGCCTATCATAAATCAGCCTATTATTATGAACCAAACCAATACAGTGAAATTGACTTTATCATTAAACACGAAGGACAATTATGTCCAATTGAAGTCAAATCATCTCATCACACTGAGTCACGATCCTTCAAACATTTCGTGCAAAAACTAAAGCCAAAACTCTCACTTCGACTCTCCACGAAAAACATTGGTTATGACGCAGATCTAAACATTTATTACCTTCCACATTATTTATTTGAATTCTTCCTTATAAGTGAAAAACCATTATTGTAGAATCTTTACCATTCCCCTTCTTTCCTTTTCAAACAGAAGTGATATGATGAAGATAACTTACAGAGGACAACACCATGAAAAAGAACTACAAAGGTTTGGATGTGTTGCGTGGCTTAGGCATCTTTGTGTTACTCATCATGCATACGGCTTTCTATCACTTTGATGGATTGTATGATTTGGATTTAAACAATCCGCCTTTAATCGTCACTTTAATTGGATTAATGCTTATGTTTGCGGGAGTGTTTGCTATGATCAGTGGTCTAGTGCACACGCACCAACATTTTCGAAAAATTCAAGAAACACAACTTCCAATCAAAACCACACTTCAACATAATCTAAGAAGTGGT
>CAYSNT010000165.1:0-2339 GCA_964432505.1 uncultured Erysipelothrix sp. | reverse complement strand
TTGACTAGGATCATGACGTTGATTTACATCATCACTCAATTAGGTAAACACACAAACGATTAATAACATTAGTAACACTAATCAAGGTCTTGTTTGTACACTAATCCAATTTCAGATCGAATACGATCCAAGGTTTCCATCAGTTCAAGTGTAAACTGATGTGAGGCAACCTCATGTGAAAGGTTGCCCTTCTTAATAGCATCAATCATGGCTTGAGTTTCATAGTGGTAACCTCGTTTTTGATGTTCCTCACTGATGAATGTTTCTACTTTATCTTCAGAGTAACACGTTGCTTCATTTGCCATCCAAAATAAAGGGACAACAATTCTTCCTTTTTCCCCGTAAATGATTAAATCATTGACAAGATTCACGTCAATGGATGCACTTAACATTGCAATCATTCCATTAGGATATCTAGCATTCATTACTGTCGTACCATCAACACCTGTTTGCGTGAAATTGACTTGGGCACTGATTGATTCGGGGGTACTTTTGGCTAAATAATTGGCCATAAGTACAGGATATATTCCAACATCAAGGAGTGCTCCACCACCTAAATCAGGATTTAAATGTCTTCCTTGTGGATCTCGATTTCCACTGAAACCAAAATTAGCTTGAATTACCTTTACTTCACCAATTCTATCTGTTTCAATCCATTCAAAAACCTTTTGAATGGTCGGTAGAAATAATGTCCATAACGCTTCCATGATGAAGCGTTTTTCTTCTATCGCAACGGCGATAACTTGTTTTGCTTCTTTTGCATTCATTGCAAATGGTTTTTCACATAAGACATGCTTCCCTGCCTTTAATACCTTGATCGAAACCTCTGCATGGAGTGTATGAGGTGGTGAAACATAGACGGCTTCAATATCAGGATCATTTAAAAAAGCTGCTTCATCATCATAATAGCGCTCAATATGATGTCTTTCACAAAACAAACGTCCTTTATCTTTGTTTCGCGCATAGGCAGCAATAATCTTCGACCCACTTACCTTTTTGAAATCACTTGCAAAAGCTTCCGCAATCCCCCCTGTTGCATATAAACCCCATTTCATGATGTAACCCTCCTATTTTAAATATCAATTCAACGATAATTTATCTTAATCATACACCCTCTCTTACGAATAATCTTACAAAAAAAGAAAAATCAAATCTAAACTAATCATTGAGATATAAATGCTTTTCTTACACTATTGATTGATGTGGACTAAGTCATTAATTTCGCATAGATAAAACAACATACATTTCATGAAACCTAGAAACCTAAAAGAAAAGAAGATGACTCACTTACGATCATCATCTTCCGTATAAACTTTTTTTGTGCTAAATATCATTAGGTTTTAAAACTTTAACTATCAATTCCATACTCATTAGCTAAGTATTCACTGTAGGTTGTTCTTTTATCCACAATAGTCCCATCCTCTTTGATTTCAATAATTCGATTTGCGATGGTTTCCACAAACTGACGATCATTACAAACAAAGATTAATTCACCCTTGTAGGATGTTAATGAGTTATTCAAAGATTGGATTGATTCTAAATCCAAGTGATTGGTTGGATCATCAAGGATGAGTAAGTTAGCACCTTCCAACATGGATTTAGTCAGCATACAACGTGCTTTTTCTCCCCCAGATAAAACTTTGACTGACTTTAGTGGCTCGTCTCCACTGAACAACATTCGTCCTAAGAACCCACGAATATACGACAGATCATCAATCAAGGTATAGTTAGACAACCACTCTAAAATCGATTGAGAGCTCATGAAGAATTCACGATTATCACGAGGAATATATGATTTTCTTGTGGCTTGTCCAAGTATCACAGTTCCACTATCAGGCATTATTTTCCCATCAATAATATCTAAGAGTAACGTTGTTTTTAAAGGATCTCCCATGATTAATACCTTATCCCCCTGCATGAGGGAAAAGGAAACGTTCGTTATAAATGCTACATCCGTTTGCTTAGAAACTTGTTCCAGAAAAAGTATGGATTTTCCTGATTCTCTTTCAGGTTTAAAGTCAATGAATGGGTATTTTCTACCACTTGGTTTTAAATCATCCAGTTCAATCTTATCCAGTGTTTTTTTACGTGATGTCGCTTGTTTTGATTTTGAGGCATTGGCAGAAAATCGAGCAATAAACTCTTCTAATTCTTTGATTTTGTCTTCTTTTTTCTTATTACTTTCTCTCAACTGTCGTGATAAAAGTTGACTAGACTCATACCAAAAATCATAATTACCTGCGAAAATTTTGATACTACCAAAGTCCACATCGGCGATATGGGTGCACACTTTATTTAAAAAGTGTCTGTCATGACTGACGATAATTACCGTATTCTTG
>CAYSNT010000164.1:0-2346 GCA_964432505.1 uncultured Erysipelothrix sp. | reverse complement strand
ATGGAGTTTTCCATATCATACCTATTATACAAACTAGAGAGGTAAAACTCTGTTAAGACAATGTTAATTTTGGAAAGAATAAGGTAAAGGTTGTACCTTGGTTAAGGTCACTTTCAACTTCAATACTGCCTTGATGAGCCAAGACAAAACTTTTAGTAATGTTTAGTCCTAACCCACTTCCCCCATTGGCTCGTTGACGCGAAGAAGAAGCACGATAGAAACGATCAAACACATGCGGTAAATGCTCTTTTTCAATGCCTTTACCATTGTCTTTGACTTTGATAATCACATGTTCATGTGTTTCTTCGACAAGAATTGACAAGACATTCGCATTAGAATGAATGAGCACATTGGTAATCAGGTTATTCATGATGCTTTCAAACGCCTTTTTATCAACATACATCATGGTTTTATCACTAACTTCAAGCTGAGTGGTTAACCCATGGTTTTGAAAGGAAACATCAAAATGATGAAGTATCTCACTTAGTATTGCCTTTGCATTGTTAGGCTGTTTCACTATCATGAGTTTATCTTCACTGAGTTTGGATAACGTTAACATATCTTTCACAATAGATTCTAATCGTAGGGATTGATCAAAGACTTGCTGAATGAAATCCTTGCGATCAATTTCCTCCATGTGTGGTGTGCGAATAAGAAGCTCAGAAATGCCTTTAATAGCAGTTATTGGTGTTTTGAGCTCATGTGATGCATCCGCAATAAAACGCTTCTGTAATCGCTCAGAAGACACAAGACGGGTTACATCTTGAAGAACGCACAAGAATCCTTGGTATCGTTGATTCACATAGATGGGTAGACAGTGTGCTGAGTAAAATTGTTGATCTAAAGCAACGTCTTGAATCATGGGTGATTCTTGATAATAGGCTTGCTTGAACAGTTTTTGTAAAGGGCGAGGAAACTGACGATCATCGTATAGATGCTGATCAACTTTAAACTTAACAAGTTCATGCAATGATGCATTGGATAAAACCACACTGCCCTTTTGATTGAACAAAATCATAGGATGAGGATAATACGTCATCAATATATCCAGCTGTTCTTGACGCAAGTTCAGCAGATGTTGGGTTTGTGTTCGCTCAAGAGTCACTTCATCATTGTGATGGTTCAAGACATGTTCAAATTGAAGTTTAAAAAAGAGCACAAGTATAGTGTTCGAAATGAAAAACAATAATGAAATCATCCATGAGAAAAAAAGGCCTAATAAAGAAACCAAGGACATAAACAGCCAAGCTTGAATGAACACTTTATTTCTTGACTTGAAGGACATACCCTACTCCACGTTTAGATTCAATGCTTAGAGAAGAAAATTCCAGTTTTGTCCGTAATTTAAAGATATGGACATCCACTATACGAGTATCTCCATCATAATCAAAGTTCCAAAGCTCATTTAAGATGTCATCACGTGTTAATACGATGTTCACATTTGACAACAAATATGCCATTAAATCAAACTCTTTTTTCGTACACGAAACAGCCACATTCTTTACAAACAATTCTCTGGTTAAAAGATTGCATTCCACATCATGATAAGATAAAATCTTCGATTCACTGCTTTGATGTTTACGTAGATGTGCATTCACACGAGCCAATAACTCACGTGGTGAGAAAGGTTTTCGTATGTAATCATCCACACCTGCTTCAAAAGCCTCCAACACATCACTTTCATCATCTTTAGCGGTGACCATTAATATAATCGCATCACTCTTAAAATGACGAATCATCTTAACAAGCTCAATTCCACTGATTTGTGGAATCATCCAATCCACTAAAAATACATCAAACTTTTGGGTATTAATACCAAATTTTGCGTCCATGCCATTCGCATAGTGCACCACATTGTATCCAGCATTCTTTAGATCATACATTAATAACTTTGCGATACTAATTTCATCTTCAATCAAGCAAATGTTCATTTTAGCCTCATTCATAGCGTTTAAGTATTTTTTTAACGATTGGGTGGCGAACCACATCCACATCACTTAATGTGACAAAAGCAATTTCAGGAATGTTTTGTAGACGATCGGCAGCATCTTGTAGCCCTGATTTTTGATCTTTTTTAAGATCCACTTGAGTTAAGTCACCATTGATGACCATGTGTGCTCCATTACCCATTCGGGTAAGAAACATCTTCATTTGAGCTGTGGTCGTGTTTTGAGCCTCATCTAAAATCACAAATGCTTGATCAAGAGTACGACCCCTCATGTACGCCAATGGTGCAATTTCAATCGTTCCTTTTTCAATATAGCGATTGGTGGTTTCCATACCTAACATATCATACAAAGCATCATAAAGTGGTCTTAAATATGGATCCACTTTTTCTTTCAAGTC
>CAYSNT010000163.1:0-2501 GCA_964432505.1 uncultured Erysipelothrix sp. | reverse complement strand
TTCTCTTCCTTCATGAGTGTATTAGCCTTTGGAAGCATTGTTTCATTGTGGGCATATGAAGGTTGGGCCAACGTCTTTAGTTTAGGAGATGAAATGCCAACTCAACCAAAACCTGTGATTGGGTCCATTCTAATTGGGATTGGTGGAGTCACTTTGTTGTATGTGTTGTTTCATCTTGCGATTTATCGCACTGTTTCTTTACCCATCTTGCTTGAAAACTTAAGTAATGGCAACTTGTATTTCGCAACCATCGCAATGCAAGCGCTGTATGGTGATGCTGGGGCATGGTTGTTGAACCTCTTAATGGCTGTTTCCATCATTGGAACCTTACACGCCTTAATTGTGATCTTTCCTCGTGTGTATTATGCGATGGCACAAGATGGTCAGTTCTTAAAGAGTGCATCCGAAGTGAATCAAGAAGCCAGTCCTTATAAAGCGACCCTCATGTCCATGGTCATGTCCTTAGTGCTCGTGTTTACCTTTACCCTCATTGAACTCACCTCCTTTGTGGTCCTACAAGGACTGATTTACAGTGCTTTAGTCATCATTGGGTTATTGATATTAAGAAAGAAACAACCTTTAACCCCTAGACCATACAAAGTCATTCTTTACCCACTCACTCCGTTGTTATCCTTAGTCTTCTTAGGATACTTTATCTTCAATACGTATCAAAATGATCCTCGCTCTTCCCTTATTGGATTAATCTTACCTCTAGTCTTATGGGCTATGTTGTATTATCTATCAAAGAAAAAGCGAGTGAACTAAAATCACTCGCTTTTCCTTCTGAAGAAGCAGTATGCAGGAAGGTTATTTCACATTACGGGTCTTCACATCAAAGACCACCGCAATCACTAAGACTAAACCACGAACAATGTATTGTAATGAGATATCTAAACCAATGAGGTTCATCCCACTGGAGAGTGAGGCCATCACAATTGCTCCAATGATAGATCCTGTTACACGTCCTACGCCACCTTTAGCACTCACACCACCCACAAACGCAGCTGCAATCGCATCCAACTCAAAGAGGGTTCCTGCGGTCACGGTAGCTGATTGAAGACGTGATGCAAACATAATTCCTGATAAAGCGGCAAGAAAGCCCATGGAAGAGAACACAATCATGGTAATCTTATTGACACTAATACCACTTAAGGCAGCAGCATCTGGATTACCACCCACCGCATAGATGTGTCTTCCTAAAACAGTCTTACTCATGAGGGTGTGATAAATCATTACCACAACACCCACAATAATCACGGTATACGATATACCATTAAAGTTAGCCAAAATCCAGACAATCCAACTGATGATGGCTGAGACAAAGAACAATTTAGAAAGAAACAATGGCATAGAGACAACATCAAAGTTGTATTTGATCTTGCTTTGGCGTGTTTTAAACTCACTGAAGATGTAGTAAGCAATACCTAAGAATCCAATGATGAGGGTTAAGACATGCAGTCTTCCTTCCATAATATCTGGGATAAAACCATTGGAAATCATATTGAAGATACGATTAGGAATAATGATGGTTCCCGTTGAGGAAGTTACTTGTAAGAGTGCTCCTCTGAAGATGAGCATGCCTGCTAAGGTCGCCACAAAGGCAGGGAGATTCATTTTCGCAACTAAGAAACCATTCCATAATCCAATGAGGGTTCCTAAGGCTAAGACAATAATGATCGCAAGCCATACATTGACTTGATACTGAACCATTAAAATGGCGGCCACTGCACCAATGAATCCAGCCACAAAGCCAATACTCAAATCAATGTGACGGATAATGATGACTAAGGTCATCCCAACAGCTAAGACCGCAATATACCCCGTTTGGTTAAATAAGTTTGAAATGTTACGTGGACTTAAGAACAGTCCTCCACTTAAATATGAGAAGATGGCCATGATCACCGCTAAAGCAATGAACATCCCATAATCACGTACATTGAGTTTGAGTTGAACCCATAATTCTTTCATAAATGATGTCATAAATTTCTCCTATTGTGTTGCATACATCATGACTTCTTCTGCACTGGCGGCATCAATGTCAAGACATGCTGTGCTTACACCTTCATTAATTACAAGTACACGATCACTCATCCCTAATACTTCAGGAAGTTCCGATGAGATTAAAATAATGGATAACCCTTGATTCACAAGTTCATTGATTAACGTATAAATTTCAGCTTTAGCTCCCACATCGATGCCTCGAGTTGGTTCATCAAGAATGAGTATCTTAGGTGAGGTGTACAACCACTTGCTTAAGGACACTTTTTGTTGATTTCCTCCAGAAAGGTTCTTCACTTTCTGAGCAATGGATGGGGTTTTGATGTTAATGTCTTGTTTGTATTGTTGAGCGACTTTAATTTCTTCATTAGGATTAACAAATCCATATTGACTCAGTCTTTTTAAACCAGCACTACTGATGTTTTCTTTAATGTCTTGAATCAGAATCAACCCATTGCCTTTGCGATCTTCACTCACATAGGCAATGCCCAAGTCAATGGCAT
>CAYSNT010000162.1:0-2512 GCA_964432505.1 uncultured Erysipelothrix sp. | reverse complement strand
GAATATGAAGGATGGTATTGTACTCCTTGTGAATCGTTTTATACCGATTCACAGTTGGATAATGGAAAATGTCCTGATTGTGGAAGAGAGGTGCATAAAGCGAAAGAAGAATCTTACTTCTTTAAACTTTCAAAATACCAAGATAGACTCATGAAACACATTGAGGAACATCCTGAGTTTATTCAACCCGCATCACGTAAAAATGAAATGGTGAACAACTTTCTAAAACCAGGTCTTCAAGATCTCGCAGTGTCTAGAACGTCCTTTAAATGGGGAATTCCTGTTGATTTTGATGATAAGCATGTGGTTTATGTGTGGATTGATGCGTTATCCAATTATATTACCGGGCTAGGTTATGATGTGGATGGCAATCATGGTGAACTCTTTAAGAAATACTGGCCTGCGGATGTACACTTAATTGGGAAAGATATTTTAAGATTTCATACGTTGTATTGGCCAATCATGTTGATGGCATTGGATCTTCCACTACCTAAGCAAGTGTTTGGCCATCCTTGGCTCCTCGTAGGGGATGGGAAGATGTCTAAATCCAAAGGCAACACCATCTATTCAGATGACATGGTCAAGCTTTTTGGAGTGGATGGAGTTCGTTACATCATGCTTCGTGAAATGCCTTTTGCGAATGATGGATCCATTACAATACCAAGCATGGTGGAACGTATTAACACCGATATCGTCAACATCGTCGGTAATTTAGCCAACCGTACTTGGAACATGTCCATGAAATATTTTAATGGTGTGATTGAAGACAGTGATGCACCACTTGCAGAGGATCAAGAATTGATTGATTTGGCTTTATCACTTCAAAAAGACATGGCGACCTCCATGAGTGAACTTAAGGTAGCAGAAAGCATTGAAGCCATCATCACAGTTGCGAAACGTGCCAATAAGTATATTGATGAAACACTGCCTTGGAACATTGCGAAAGATGAAACACAACGCGCACGTTTATCACGAGTGATCAAAAACTTACTTGAAACCATTCGTATTGTGGCGGTAGCGCTACGTAGTTTTGTACCAGAGACCAGTAATAAGCTGTTGCAGATTCTTAATCATCCAGTAAATTCCTTTGAATCACTCACAGATTTTGATGTGTTAAAACCAGGACACACTTTGCATAATGAAAACATCATCATCATGCCACGTCTAGTTTTGGAGGATGTCATGAAGGCCTATGAAGCCTTGCTTCCTAAAGAAGAGAAAAAAGAAGAAGTTGTGGTTGAGGAAGTGATTGAAGCTACTATTGATGATTTTAAGAAAATGGTGTTTAAAGTAGGAGAAATCTTAGAATGTAAAGTGCATCCTGATGCAAACAAACTGCTTGTCTCACAGATTGATGTGGGAGGACGTGTTCATCAAGTGGTGAGTGGCATCGCAGCTCAATTCAAACCTGAAGAACTTGTAGGGAAAAAAGTCATGTTAGTGACCAACTTGAAACCTGTCAAACTAAGAGGGATTTTATCTGAAGGTATGATATTAGTGGCGACCAACAGTGAAGGAAAACAAGAGATTGTTACATTTGAGTCCAGTGAAAAAGGAAGTAAGATTGCTTAATGCCAAAAACAATCATTAAAAAAGCAGGACTGAAATGGAGTGGTTTGTTTATTATTTCGACATTGGTGATGTTGCTTATTGGAAATACCATCATTTCGGAAGGAATTAAATTAATCTTTTCCAGTCGTGTTACTGAAAAATCTGATTTCGCAACATCCAATGCCTATCAATTCAATGTTCCACTTTCCAGTGAGTACACTGATGTGGACTTTGTGTATGAATATCAAGGTAAGGAAATTAGATTCAAAGGGTACATCAATGAACTAAACGATGGCTACTATTTAGTGTTTACCCAACAAGAAGTTAAAGAAAACACGCTATTTATCTTATCAAGAGTTACCTTTTCTCAAGAAGACATGACCTTGTTTAGAGATGCAATGATTGCACAGTTAGCGGAAGACACAGGGCTAAGTGAAGAGGAAGTTTCAGCCTTAATTTATCCAGAAATCATGTATGATCATACGAAAAGAATTATCACGGATATCCCTATTGTGTTGGTTTGGTTGGTGATCTTCATTGGATTACTAAGGTTAAGCATTAGAACAACCTTCAAATATATCAAGCTAACCAGGAATCAAGAACTTCAACAAGCTACTTTATGGGCTAAAGATTATAATCAAGGATTTAAAAACAAAGAGCGTTATATCCTAAGTAGTGGACTGCTTCAATGTGGGTTAAACCCAGTGTATGTCTCATACAATGATATTCTCTTGTATGAGAAAGACGCACAAGGCATGACACTTAAGACAAAGACATTGGTCTTTAAGATACAGGCTTCTGACAAACTCAATGATGAGATTGTTAAGAAGGTTGTACCTGAGTTTGTGATCAATACAAATAAACCAGTTCAGGAATGAACTGGTTTTTGCATTATAGATAAGTTAAGGTTGATAAGTTATTCCACTTCCTTTATCTTTCTTCACAATCACTAGCTGAGATT
>CAYSNT010000161.1:0-2533 GCA_964432505.1 uncultured Erysipelothrix sp. | reverse complement strand
CTGTTTTTTAAGTAAAGGTAGAATCAAAGCACTGACAAGCAGTGGAAGAAGAATCCAGAGTAGCGTCAGGTTCATGCTTGTCTCCTTTCGGGTTAAAGATGAAATTTATAGTCTAAAGATGAGGGTTAACAGTAACGTAAAGAGTAGGATGACATACAATAAGACATCCCCTAACATCAGTGGTCGTTCCACATGCTCAACCACATAGTCACTTAAATCTTCACCCATCTTTTCAACCGGTTTATAAATCATGGCTTCTAAATTAAGCCATGTTGGTAAGTGAAGGTGAAACAAATCCAATTTAATACCAATGAAGAAAAGAAGGGATCCTAAGCCGATGACACGCACCATCACCAAAATGTCTCTTGAATTAAAGAACACTATTTCACTTAGGTAGGTCGCCACAAACTGTGGATCATAAGAGAAGGACAATACCGCAGGAATAAGTAATGTATCCAAGATGAAACGTGGTTGTAAACCGATGAAAACAATCGCAATGGCGAGGATACTCATGGCTAAAGTCATCATGCGAGTTGATTTGGTTTTCTCTCTAATCTTGGTTTTCTCTTCCCCTAAGAAGATGAAAGAATAGAATTTTATAAAGGAAGTTACAGTTCCAGCACTCACTAATGTGAAGAGCATCTCTGCGTATCTAAAGGATGAATCACCATATTTAATCGCTTCTTCAATCGCATGATGAAGCATGGATTTTGAAGCAAACCCATTAAAGAGGGGTACACCCATGATGCCTAAAACCCCAAACAAAGCAAGGAATGCAATGAAAGGGAATTTCTTGGCTAATCCTCCAAGACGATACATGTTGGTTTCTTTGGTTTTTAACACCACAAACCCTGCTACCATGAACAATAAGGTCTTAAACAAACCATGGTTAATCATATGATACAATGCACCACTGTATCCCATCGCTCCTTTAACTCCTAAATAGGATGCCACACCAATTCCCATCACAATGTATCCCATTTGAGAAACGGAATGATACGCCAACATGCGTTTAACATTACCTTCTAATAACGCTAAAGTGACCCCAATCACCATGGTGATGATGCCAACCCAAATGATTAAAACACCAAATTCCTTGGCTGTTACCCAGCGAAGCGCATCATCCCAGTTCACTAACCCAGGATCTGAGAAGAATAAAACCGTGGCAACTCTAAAGATACCATAGGCACCCACTTTAGTGAGAATGGCTGAAGATATGGCCGTCATGGTAAAAGGAGCTGATTCATACACTCGTGGAACCCAGAAATGAAGCGGTACAACCCCAGCTTTCATTCCAAAGCCTAATAAGAATAGACCTCCTATGACGTATTTACTAATACCAAGCATGGAGAATTTTTCAGCCAGGTTCACCCATTCAAGTGAGCCGGTATATGCCCCAAGCATAATGATTCCACCTAAAATCGCAAGACCTCCAATGATGCCTAAATAGATGTATTCATTGCCTGCTTCATAGGCATCTTGACAGCGGAAATGCACAATCATTCCATAAGTTGAGAAGGTCATGAGTTCAAAGAAAAGGAAGAAGCTCAACAAGTCAGCCGCCATCAGTGAACCCATGGTCGCAATGAAGGTCATCATGTAGAAGAAATAGAATGAGCGCTGATGTTGTTCATGAGTGATGTCATTAATCGCAAACAATCCCACCACAAAAAACATGATTCCCGCAAAGGACATTAAGATATAGTTAAGTAAGTCAATTTTGAAGAGCACACCAAACCCAAGAATATCATCAAAGCGATAAATGATTGGAGCTTCAATGACCATTGGATACAAGGCAATGATGACCCCAGTTGCAAACACAATGAAAAGGCCTGACAAGGTTTTTCTGAGTTTTGAGCGTTGTGATCCCACTAGTGGCATCAACATAACCTCAAGTAACCCTACCCCTATGAGCCATAAAGGCAGTGTGATAATCAGTGTAGATAAGAATTGATTCATAGTCCACCTCGCATCATCGTGTTGATGGCGACATCAATCACATCTTTTAGTATGTTTGGATACAATCCAATCGCAAGATTAATGATAAGTAAACTGACAAGAGACACACTCATCGTGAGTGGTAATTTGTCTAGTTTCATGTCTTTAGCTTGGGATGAATTGTCCTTTAAAAACCCATTAATGATGATAGGCATATAATACACCGCATTAAGAAAACTGGAAAGAATAATCACCACAAGGGCAATCGCAAAATCAGCTCGAATCAGTGCATTGGATAAGTAAAACTTACTCATAAAGCCCATGGTTCCTGGAATTCCAATCAGTCCTAAGGCAGAAACCCCAAAGACGGTTAAAGATAACGGCATCTCCCAACCGATGCCTTGAAGATCAGCAATCTTACGTTGATGAGTTTGGTAAATGAACGCTCCAACACTTAGAAACAGTCCAATCTTTAAGACACCGTGAGTCATAATGTGAAACAAGGTAGCACTTAATCCTGCACTGGTGCCTAAGGATAATCCTAAAAACAAGTAGCCAATCTGTGCAATGGAGGAGTACGCCAATAAGCGTTTAA
>CAYSNT010000160.1:0-2583 GCA_964432505.1 uncultured Erysipelothrix sp. | reverse complement strand
ACTTACAACGTATCCAATCACCATTCAATCCACCTCAACATACACCCTAGAACAACTGTGGGATCGATTAACGCAAAGTGAACTTGTAAAGAAATGGAACTTTGCAAGTGAGGATTGGCATTGTCCAAAAGCAGAAAATGACTTACGTATAGGAGGAGAATTCCATTATGAAATGGCAGCGAAAGATGAAAGTATGGCTTTTGATTTCTGGGGTATCTACACACACATTGAAAAGAATCAATCATTGCATTTCACATTAGGCGATCATCGCAAGGTATCCATAGAGCTTCACGATAAACCTTATGGTTGCTTGGTCATCGAACGTTTTGAACCAGAACAGGAAAACGATGTCCATCTTCAACGATTAGGCTGGCAAGCTATTCTGAACAATTTAACCAAGGTAGAATAATCACACAATCAAACCATAGAAGGTATCATCTATGGTTTGGTTTTGTATCATGATGGATGCAGAGTTAAAATTAAGTGCTTAGTAATGTGATAAAGTGATCATCAATCCAACGATTCAATGTATGATACTGGTAAAGTATCTTGCTTTTTGATACGTTTATACCACATGGAGGTGGATATGTTTAAACCCGTCTTTGATTCTCAAAAGTCATATTTTAATGCACAGCACACACGCTCACTCACATCACGTTTAGAAAAAATTGAACGTTTAGAAAAACTCATCACAACGCATGAAAAAGCGTTGTGTGAAGGATTAAAAAAGGATCTTAATAAAAGTGAAACAGAGGCCTTTTTAACTGAACTTCTTCCTTTGAAACAAGAAATCACCTTCATTCGTAAACACCTTAAATCATGGATGAAACCAAAGAAAAAAGGTCGCTCATTAATCACCTCCACCATGTCATCACATGTGATAGCTTCTCCTAAAGGAGTGGTACTCATCGTCGCACCGTGGAACTATCCGGTACAACTTGCGCTAATGCCACTACTTTCAGCCTTAGCGGCAGGAAACACAGCTATTCTTAAAGTTTCAGAAATCTCATCACACACAGGTCAACTGCTTGTGAAGCTCATCAATGAAGCGTATCAACCCCATGAAGTGTTTGCGAGTGATGCTGCTCCTCAAGACTTTCATGACTTACTTGATCTTCCTTACGATCATTTGTTTTTTACAGGTTCTCCTGCCATAGGCAAAATCATGATGAGTGCAGCCGCTAAGCATCTCACGCCTGTCACCTTAGAACTTGGAGGTAAATCTCCAGCTATCGTCATGGAAGATGCTAATGTTTCTGTGAGTGCTCGCCGCATCATCTGGGGTAAAGGATTAAACTGTGGTCAAACCTGTATTGCTCCTGATTATGTCGTGGTGCATGAATCCAAGAAAGAAGAGCTTGTGTCAGCACTGATTCAATCCATTGATTCAATGTTTCCAGCATCTCACATTAATCCAGATTTTCCAAAAGTGATCAATGAGCGTCATCACACTCGCATACTGGCTTATCTGAAAAATCAAACCATCCTTTATGGTGGACAACAAGGGGATCATCAACGACTTGGCTTAACCTTAGTGGATGAACCTTCATTATCAAGTCCTCTTATGCAAGAAGAGATCTTTGGTCCTATCTTACCCATATTAACGTATCATGATGAAACACAACTTCATGCGATTTTAGACATCCATCCCAATCCATTGGCATTGTATCTATTCACAGAGTCCAAAGCCAACAAAGAGAAAATCATCCATGAACGTGGTTTTGGTGGGGCTGCCATCAATGACACCATCATTCACATCGTTAGTCCAACACTGCCTTTTGGTGGTGTAGGCAACAGTGGTATGGGGTCTTATCATGGCAAGTATTCCTTTGACACCTTCTCACACTTCAAAGCCATTGTGGATTCACCAACATGGTTTGATTTAGTCTTTAAATACCCTCCTTATTCTTCAAAAAAATCCAAACTCATTCAATCCCTCAGAAAGCTGGTGTAATGATGGCACTACAAACCTTTCCCTACACAATAATATCCACCGATCAACACTTTGAAGTCCGTAGAATGAAGGATTATTTTGTGGTGAAAGCCAATGTGGAGGAAAACAGAGGGTATGCTGGGTTTGATGCTTGTTTTCGCTATATCAGTGGAGAAAATGAAGCTTCACAACGCTTCGCTATGACCACTCCAGTCTTGAATAAAATGGAGGGGGTGAAGATGAAAGACACGGCTTTTGTGTTACTCAACCAAGAGCACTTTCCTCAACCTCAAGGCAATGCAACCATTGAAAAAGTACCATCGTCTTTAATGGTACTCATTAAGTTTAGTGGCAGTGTGTCTGATCAACTTCTTTCAAAGAAACAAGAAGAACTTAAAGCGTACATTCACTCTAAAGGATACACCATTAAAGATGGGCCTTGGCTAGCACGATACAACCCACCTTTTATTCCAGGATTTCTAAAACGCAATGAATTGATGATGGAGGTATTTGATGATTAGATCTATTTTTAAATTCCTCAAAAGAGTCTTATTAACACTCCTACTTCTTTTTTTAGTGGTGCCCTATTTACTGCCACGAGAGGGCACTCAAGTTCGTGAGTCTATGCCTTTTGAGAACTCATTGACCTT
>CAYSNT010000159.1:0-2584 GCA_964432505.1 uncultured Erysipelothrix sp. | reverse complement strand
TAAGAGACAGATTAAAGCCATGATTGTCCCTCCAATCCAAGTAACACGATGAGTAGAATAAAAGTCATTATGATAATGCCTTTTTCAAATCGTGAAACAGGTTGATAAGTTGAGTTTACTTGATTCATTTGAAACCCTCTTAAAGCATATGAGAGTTGTCGTTGTTGACTCATCATCATTTGCTGATTCAGGATGGACATCATTAATGGTATCAAACCTTTCAATCGATCTAAGAAACTAAAGGATATTTTACTTGTGCGGGTTTGTTGGATAAAGGTCAGTTCTTTTAGTGATACTAGAGCTTCTTTCACGGTATTTAGAATGAGAAACCCTAAAACAATCATCATTCTTACCCATGATGATTGAAATGAAGATAATAAATCACGTCGTGAAGTATGCTTAAACAACGTCAGAAACACAAACACACCACTCACCACACTTTTAGTTTGAAAAAGGGTTGCTTGAATGTTTTCTTGACTAAATGAGAAGGAATAGAGATGAAACCATACCTCTTGGGTTGATGTGACAAGAATTCCGTTGATAAGCAATAACATGCCAAAATAAGACAAGACGATGAGAAATGATAAAAACCACGTCTTGAGTGTTCCATGTGTTAAATGAAGCAGAAACAACAATGGAACAGTAAAAGTAAATGCAACCCATGATGGATATATCAAGCTAGAACCATACAACGTTAAAAGGATGGTTAGTTTTGTCTTTGGATGCAAGGTATGAAAATTCATTAATTCACTATCCTATCTAAGAACGGGATGTTCAATCACTGTGTTGAGTATATAAATGACCTAATGGTGTTTGACTTCTTAATCGTTGTGGAAGTGCTTGAATTAAACCATAAGCTATGATAACTGAGATAATCTTATCCACCGACTCTGTAATCAATGTGGTGGTAAGAACAGCTTCCCAAAGTCGTTGACCAACCGCTAACAAATACAGCGTAATGAAACTTGATCCAGAACCTGAGGTACCTCCAAATATAACTATCGTGATGGGAATGGCAGTAAGTTGAGATATCAACCACACCACAAAAGCCACAAGGGCTAATCCACCGTATGATTTAAACGCTCCTCTTTGAGCTAAGAATCCTACACTTAATCCTATACTGATTTGAACAAGTGCATAGGGAATCCAAATGGGGTTTTGTAGTCCAAGTACAAGGTTAGTGACAAGACCTGTGAGTGCACCCATCCAAGGACCTTCCAATGCACTGATCACGATCGTACCAATCACATCAAGAAAAAAAGGAAGTTTCAAGTGCATTGGTACCTGAGCAAGGACTAAATTAATCACCACACCTAAACATACGAACACCATCTTGGACGTCTTCTGCGCTTTCATTTTTGCCCCTTATTGAGTAAATATCATCTCTATAGTGTGAATTATAAACTAAATTGTGTATAAATGTTGAAAATAACACGTATAAGTGTGAATGAAAATTGTGTTTATTTCACAATTTGATACAATTATTTCAGGAGATCAGGATGATAACTTTAAAAGAGATTGCTAAGGCGTGCAACGTGAGTGTTGCGACAGTTTCAATTGTTCTTTCTAATCGTCCACATCGCTTCTCATCAGCTACCGTTAATCGTGTATTGGAAACCGCGAAGAGTATGAATTACATACCTAATACCTTTGCGCAATCGTTAGTGACTAAGCGAACACGTATCATTGGATTACTTGTTCCAGACGTCAATAACGTTTTCTTTCTAGACTTCATTAACGCAGTTGAAAAAGTAGCGAAACATAGGGGATATACCGTCGTTTTAGTGAATTCAGAAGACGACGCATTAGAAGAACTCAGTAATTATAAGACTTTTATTTCTAGACGTTTTGATGCAACCATTGTGCTTCGCGCATCACTTAATTTTGAAGAAGGCACAAAGCAACTCCAACATTATGTCAGCAAATACAAAATGCCCACATTTTGTATGTGTCGAAATATTAAAGGAGAATCTGTTTTCAACTTATATACCAATGAAATCCTAGGAGCTTATTTAGCAACCAAACATCTCATTGACATTGGCCACAAGAAGATTGGATACATGAGTGGTCCTTTAGATGTTTCGTTTAGTCAAATGCGCCTTGAAGGATTCATGAAAGCCATCAATGAAGCTGGATTCACACAAGATCAGTATCACATCACTGAAAGCAATTATTGCTACTACTCAGGAACTGAGAAAGCTAAGGAATGTCTTGCCCTTGGATGTGATGCTTTATTTGCGGCAAATGATATGATGGCTATTGGTGCATATCAAAGCATCGCAGAAGCAGGATTTACCATTGGAAACGAGGTCTCTATCGTAGGATTTGATGACATTCGTTTTGCCTCCATGCTTATTCCTTCTTTAACTACAGTTCATCAACCCATGAAATCCATGGCTGAAGAAGGTGTCAGTGCCCTCATTGATTATGTGGAAGGCGTTGTTACCACACCATTTGAAAAAGAATACAACCCGCATCTTGTCATTAGAAACAGTACACGTAAACAATAAAACTTCCATGTGGAAGTTTTCAGACTGTAGACAAATACGGGGTTAGAACTTCACTTGAAGGACTAACCCCGTTT
>CAYSNT010000158.1:0-2590 GCA_964432505.1 uncultured Erysipelothrix sp. | reverse complement strand
GGACACTACAACATGTCCCCTGATCGACAACCGATTTTAGGGGGTGTAAGTGAAGTATCCAATCTTTATGTTGCTTGTGGCTTCAGTGGGCATGGTTTCATGTTTGCACCGATCACAGGCGAGATTGTGGCAGACATCATGTGTGGATTCACACCCTTCATGGATGTCAGTGAATTAAGCAGTGAACGATTCAAAGAAAAACAAGATTTCATCATTGAGAAATCTGTGGTGTAACAGGAGGAACTATGTCAACAACACCGTATCAAATGGAACCCTTTACTGATTTTACCCTTAAGGACAATCAAGTGAAGTATGAAGAAGGATTAAAACTTGTCAAGTCATACTTAGGACAAACCTACCCACTCATCATCAATGGTGAGAGAGTCTACAGTGAAACCATCATGGATTCACTCAATCCTTCCAACCACAGTGAAGTGGTTGGAAGCATTCATCAGGCTTCCATCAAAGAAACGCAACATGCGATTTCATCAGCACTCCATGCGTTTGAATCATGGAAGAAGGTGGATCCTTTCATCAGAGCAGATGTGCTCTTTAAAGCGGCTGCCATCATTCGTAAACGCAAGTTTGAATTCAGTGCACTCCTTACCATTGAAGCGGGAAAACCTTGGTCTGAAGCCGATGCTGATGTGGCTGAAGCCATTGATTTTCTCGAATATTATGGTCGTCAAATGCGCTCAATGACACGCGTGGATGATGTGATTTTAAGTCGAAGAAACATTGAGCGCAATGAATACCGCTATATTCCATTAGGAGTAGGAGCCATCATTACACCTTGGAACTTTCCACTTGCAATTCTTGTGGGCATGAGCAGTGCTGCAATTGTCAGTGGCAATGCGATTGTGTTAAAACCTGCTAGCACCACCCAAGTCATTGCCTATAAGTTTGTGGAAGTGCTTGAAGAAGCAGGTTGTCCAAAAGGGGTCATTAACTTTATTCCAGGCAGTGGTAGTGAGATTGGTGATTACATGGTCAATCATCCTAAGATTCGCTTTATTTCCTTTACAGGAAGTAAAGGTGTTGGGATACGCATTTATGAGCAAGCAGCGAAAGTTCAACCAGGTCAACTGTGGCTCAAACGTGTCATAGCGGAAATGGGAGGTAAAGATGCGATTATTGTGGATGAAAGTGCCGATCTTGATCTAGCTGCTGATTCTATTGTACGCTCAGCCTTTGGTTTCAGTGGTCAAAAGTGTTCGGCGTGTTCACGAGCCATCATTGTCGAGTCGGTGTATGATGAGGTGGTTGCTAAGATGCATGCGATTGTGAAGACTCTAAAGGTAGGAAGTCCTCAAGAATTAGACACCTTTGTAGGCCCAGTCAATGATCACAATGCCTTTAAGAAGATTGCATCCTACATTGAAGTGGGACACAAGGAAGGACAGCTGCTCTTTGGTGGACAAGTGGATGATTCGATGGGTTACTTCATAGAACCCACCATTTTCATTGATGTGGATAAAGATGCACGACTCATGCAAGAAGAAATCTTTGGACCTGTCCTAGCCGTATGCAAAGTGAAAGACTTTGAAGAAGCCTTAGAAGTGGCCAATAACACTGAATATGGCTTAACCGGAGCTATCATTTCTAGAAACAGAGCTCACATTGAGCGAGCACGAGAAGAATTTCATGTTGGTAACCTTTACATCAATCGTAAATGCACGGGTGCCATTGTGGGATATCAACCCTTTGGTGGCTTCAACATGAGTGGAACAGACTCTAAAGCAGGTGGACCTGAATATTTACTGCTTCATATGCAAGGAAAAACGATTTCAGAAGCGTATTAATAGTAAGAACCAGATTAAAATATCTGGTTTTTTTAACTTTGAATTATAATATATACATTATGTATATTTTGTGCTAGAATCTATGAAAGGAGAAAGCAATATGAACAACACATACCTTACACGTTTTAAATTCAGTGGAGTTAAAAACATTAAAGAAGAGGTCACCCTCCAATTCTATAAGCAAACCATAACACCACAACTAGATTCAAAATTAGCTAAAGTTAAAGCCATTTATGGACCCAATGGATCTGGAAAATCTGCCATTATTCATGCGGTAAGTATGTATAGATCAATTGCATTCAATCGAAAAACACTGTACAGTGATGATTTTATAAGTAACATTAAGCATCTCAAAAATAATGAGTCTGAAAAAATGAGTTTTGAAGTTGAGTTTATGATTGTGTATAAAAATAAAGTAATCGCGATTTATACTCACCAACTTTCAATTACTCAATCAGAATCTGATGAATTTTTTATTGATAATGAGCGTATTGATTTTGTCGATTTAAGTGTATCCAAAACCAAAAGCACAATGATTGAAGTTAAAGATGGGGTTTTAGTGACTAGTGGTGTGAATGAGGAAATTGTTAAATTTACTTATAACACCTTGAGAACATCATCTTTTCTCTCAAAGTTAATTGAATTCTATCTTCTAAAAAACGATGATTCAAATCAAGAGATGCTGAATTTAGTCTTTCAATTAATGCCTTTAATTGTTGCGATACTAAGCATTGAATGTGTATTTATTGACGAAGATGATCATAGTCTTTATTTTGCTCATAAAAAGT
>CAYSNT010000157.1:0-2610 GCA_964432505.1 uncultured Erysipelothrix sp. | reverse complement strand
TTAAAGACATTCAATACCTCAATTCTCCAGCATCCTTAAACATGTTAACGATTACAAAATTTGATTTGTCAACATTAACTTCCTCATTCAAGCATTTAATGATGGATGCACATACGATGTACATGAATCATGAAACGTTGTTGTTAGCCTCTACTATCTATACCTACAATGAAAGAACCTTATGGTCTTCTGAGAAAACTCATGTTTACTCACTCAACTATACCAATGAGTTAACCTTAACTGCTTCCACAAGCCTTAATGGTCATTTGCTCAATCAATTCGCTATGGATGAATACAATGGTGTGGTAAGAATCGCATTAACAGTTTGGGGTGAGAAAACATCCAATGCAATTTATACCTTGGATGCTGATTTAAAGGTTTTGGACTCCATTCAAAACTTAGCTCCTACTGAATCCATTTATTCTGTACGTTTTGTTCAAGATCGTGCTTATGTGGTCACCTTTGAGCAAATCGATCCATTCTTCGTCATTGATTTATCAACACCTTCAAACATCAAGGTTTTAGGCGAACTAAAGATTCCAGGTTATTCTACTTATTTGCACCCTATTTCTGATCATCTCATTTTAGGATTTGGTCGCGATGTGAAAGTGGAAAGTGATGGACGACTCACTAATGGTGCGATGAAGCTTTCTCTATTTGATGTCTCACAAGCATCAAATCCAATAGAAAAACAAAATTTATTGATTGGTGATGCATTCAGTTGGGGAGATATTGCTTATGATCATAAAGCATTAATGGTTAATCCAAATAAACAACTGCTTGGTTTCTTTGTCAGTGGAAACAGTGTCATTAGTAGCGATGGTCGTGAAGAATATAAGATGAGTTCAACTTATTATCTTATCTCTGTTGCCAATGAATCAGTCAAACTTTATGATGAAATCAGTATTGATGATGCTTACACCCTTAAAGCCATCATGGTCAACGATGCCTTACATTTACTGCTTCCATCAGGTCGAGTGATCACTCAAGTTTATCCTTAATCAAACATAAGAAAAAGCGGGACACCCCGCTTTTTAAATGGTTTTAGTTTTAATGAGCTACAAAAGGTGCAACTTCAGCTTGGATTTCTTTTAAGAACTCATCTAGATTGAGGGATGTAGCTTCTTTTGATCCATACTTACGAACATTCACACTATTTGAAGACACTTCTTCATCACCAATGACTAAAGTTAATGGAACTTTCTTAATTTGATTCTCTCTTAAGCGGTATCCAAGTTTTTCGTTACGATCATCAATCAGTACTCTAAATCCTGCTTCAGTCAAGATTTCTTTTAACTTATGTGCATAATCTAAGTGATACTCGTTGTTCACAGGAAGGACTGAGATTTGATTAGGGGCTAACCAAAGTGGGAATGCACCACCATAATGTTCAATGAGAATACCAATGAAGCGTTCTACTGAACCAAAGATAACACGATGCAACATGATTGGTTCTTGTTTTTGTCCTTGATGATCAATGTATGTGCACTCAAAGCGATGTGGTAAGTTCATATCCAATTGAATGGTTCCACACTGCCATACACGATTGAGAGAATCTTTAATATGGAAATCTAACTTAGGACCATAGAATGCTCCATCTCCTGGATTGACTTTAAATTGCTTGCCAGAAGCGATACATGCATCTTCAAGTGCTTTCTCACTACGATTCCAAACTTCAATATCACCAATAAATTTGTCTGGACGTGTGGATAATTCAATCGTGTATGTTAAACCAAACATAGCATAGACACGGTCAATGAAATTGATGAGTCGTACCACTTCTCCTTCCACTTGATCTGGAGTCATGAATAAATGCGCATCATCTTGAGTGAAGGCACGCACTCTGAATAAGCCATTAAGCGCTCCTGATGCTTCATGACGATGCACAGTGCCTAACTCAGCTAAACGTAGTGGAAGTTGCTTGTAGGAATGAAGGGTTTGATTATACACAAGCATACAACCAGGGCAATTCATTGGTTTAATCGCAAACTCACGATCATCAAATTCTGATGTGTACATGTTTTCACGATAGTTTGCCCAGTGTCCACTCACTTCCCACAGTTGTTGTGAAAGCATGGTTGGAGTTTGAATAAACTCATACCCTTCTTTCACGTGCTCACGCCACCAGAAATTCTCAAGTGTTTTTCTTAAAGTCATTCCATCTGGCATCCAGAATGGGAAACCAGGTCCAAACTCTGAAAGCATGAATAACCCTAATTCTCTTCCTAGTTTCTTATGATCTCTTTTCTTCGCTTCCTCAAGCCAATGCAAGTGATTCTCAAGGTCTTCAGCTTCATAGAATGAAATACCATACACACGTTGCAACATGGCATTATTGGAATCCCCTTTCCAATACGCTCCACTTACTTTAAGCAATTTATAGTGTTTAATGACTTTAGTGCTTTCCACATGAGGACCACGACAAAGATCCATCCAATCTCCTTGACGGTAAATGGAAATCACAGTGTCTTCTTCATTCATGTTGCTAAGAAGATCAAGTTTATACTTATCCTTCGCAAAGAGTTCTAGAGCTTGAGTTTTGCTCACCTCTTCACGAATGATACGTTTTCCATCTTTGGAAATCTTTTTCATTTCTTTTTCAATCTTAAC
>CAYSNT010000156.1:0-2614 GCA_964432505.1 uncultured Erysipelothrix sp. | reverse complement strand
TTAGTGTTGTATGGCTTGGTTTTTGTGTTTTCATTGTTTACTTCAAGAGCATTCCTAGCTATTGCTTTTGATGCCTCTGGTGCAACCACAGGGATATTGGCTGTTCCTTTTATTCTAACTTTATCTTTTGGGATTTCAAAGCTCAAGAAAGACAGTAAAGCGTCTGAAAAAGACAGTTTTGGTTTGGTTGCGATTGCATCAATAGGTGCGATATTATCAGTCTTAATCTTTGATGTCTTTACACCAGATCAAACCTTTACTGCAACCTTAACATCATCTCTTGAGACGTCAACTTCAGTGATTGCGCCTTTCTTCAATGTCATTTCAGCATCACTCTTTGAGAGTTTAATGGCCATATTTCCTTTGGCAGTCATCTTTATGGTTTTACAAAAGCTATTCTTTAAACTTAAACGCCTTGCGGTGCGCAAGATGATTACAGGTTTTGTCTATGTTCTCATTGGTTTGTTGCTTTTCTTAATGGGTGTCAATGCAGGTTTTATGGATGTGGGTACTTATTTAGGGCAATCCCTTGTTGTGAAACAACCCATCATCATTATCATGGTTGGGTTCATTTTAGGTGCACTCACCATCTTAGCTGAACCGGCTGTCTATGTGTTAACCCATCAAATTGAAGATGTTACCAGTGGTTACATTCCTCGATTAGCGGTTTTACTCCCTTTATCTTTAGGTGTAGGACTGGCAATAGCCCTTTCAGTTATAAGAATACTTGTCCCTTCTATCCAGTTATGGCATTATCTACTTCCAGGGTATATCATTAGTTTAGGTTTGATGTTTTTTGTTCCTAAACTATTTATTGGGATTGCCTTTGATGCGGGAGGTGTTGCGACAGGTCCTGTCACAGCGACATTCATCTTAGCTTTTGTTCAAGGAGCAGCGTTCACCTATGAAGGTGCAGATTTACTCATCGATGGCTTTGGAATGATTGCTATGGTAGCCATGATTCCAATCATCACATTACAAATATTAGGCTTAATATTTAAAAAGGTCACTCAAAAGAAGGGAGGTGCTAAACCTCATGAATCAATCTAGCATTAACACAACCTATGATTTAGTTTATGTGATCATTAACCAAGGCTTGGGAACTAAAGTGTTGCAAAAAGCGAAAGAAAAAGGCATTCATGGTGGTACCATCTTCTTTGGATTAGGAACGGTAAGACATCCTTTATTGAATCTATTAGCATTGTATGATGAGCATAAAGAAATTGTTCTAATGGGGGGAGATTCGACTGTTGTTGATCAGGTCATCATTCATCTCAATCACGTATTCAAATTTCATAAGCCCAATCATGGCATCTTATTTAGAGTTAATTCATGCAAGATGATAGGGTCACGATTCAATGAATGCAATGAAAGAGAAAACAATAAAGAGGTGAAAAAAATGTATCATATTATTACTACGATTGTTGATAAAGGCAAAGGAGAAGAAGTTGTCAATGCATCTAAAGATGCAGGAGCAAGAGGAGGCACCATCATTAATGCACGAGGATCGGGTGTCAATGAAACTACACGCATTTTCAACATGGAAATTGAACCTGAGAAAGAAATCGTGATTATTGTTGCACAAGCAGATCAATCACAAAACATCATAGATAATATCAAAAGTGAATTAAAGATTGATGAACCTGGACAAGGTATCTTGTTTGTACAAGAAGCAGCTGAAGTTCATGGATTATTTCATCAAGGGAAATAGAGTAAACCATGGATACTAACGAAAAAACCAAAGAAATTGAAAGTCATGTTAAGAACATCAATGAACTGCATGCAAACCAACTAACATTTGGTGAAAAAGTAGCTGATAAGATGGCTGATTTTGCAGGAAGTTGGACTTTTATTATCTCATTCATCGTTATCTTGCTTACTTGGATTAGTCTTAATTCTTGGGTAGTTTTGTTTAAGCCATATGATCCTTATCCTTTCATCCTACTTAATTTAGTGTTATCTTGCATTGCTGCGCTACAAGCTCCCATTATTATGATGTCACAGAAAAGACAAGAGAGTAAAGATCGACTTCGTTCACAGCAAGATTATGAAGTGGATGTGAAAGCAGCACATCTGATAGAATTGATTCTAATGGAGCTTGAAATTGTTAAGCAACAACAAGACCTTCTTTTAAAGCAGTTATCAGAAAAACATGATGATCATGCTTAGACCAAAGATTCGTTTCTTTTAAACGGTCTAAATGATTTCAAAATTCACTCATCCTATTTAATGAATCTTGACTTAAGACCTTGAACATTTTAAGCTAATAAAGGAAATGAAATCTTCCTTGGGAAACCTAAACCGCCTTGGTGCTGATGACTTCTTGTCTTTAAGCAACCAAGTTTTTTTTATGAAAGGAAAACCTATGTTATTCTCGCTTGCGCTTATGTTTCTAATTGGTCTTGGATTGGGGAAAATTTTTGAAAAAATAAAACTACCTAAACTTATCGGAATGATACTCACAGGTATGATATTAGGACCACATGCTTTGAATCTATTGGATGATAAAATTCGGTTGATTTCATCGGATTTAAGACAATTGGCTTTAGTGATTATACTTATTCGTGCTGGGCTAAACTTGGATATAAAAGATTTAAAGCGTGTAGGAAGACCC
>CAYSNT010000155.1:0-2623 GCA_964432505.1 uncultured Erysipelothrix sp. | reverse complement strand
TTGTCAATGTGTCTTCTCCTACTTATCAAGGTAAGTGTTTGAATGGTTTAAAACAGTTCTTCCACTCTAACACGTGAATCCATCATACGATCATCGCGTTTAAAACTGGTTGTTTCTTTGATGGTCCAATTCATCTGATAACGCTGGTTTAACTTGGTCACAATCTCAAAGAAGGAGTATCGTTGATTGGAGTTGACCAAATAAACCCCTGGCATAAAATTAAGCGCACAATCAACAATGGCGTGTGCACTAACCTCAAGAAAACTGCAAGATGGATACCATTTTGAACTGGCTTCAATGTATCCTTTGTCTTGGTGTTGTTGGGTTAGATAGTGAAACATGTTGTTAGGACGAGCATGAGGACCAATCTGCCAACCTAATCGTAGAATGATTGCATTATGATGATACTTTTGGATGATCTTCTCACATTCAATTTTATACTTCCCATACTCTTCTTCTGAATCTGGAACACTCTCTCTCGTATATGGACCACTTCCCTTTTCAGAGAACACTGAAACCGTGCTGGTAAAGAGCAGTTTAATGCCTAATGCTTGAGTCGATTTCGCAATGGCTTCTACCCATTCAATCGGTCCTGTGGCGATATGAAAGAACAGATCGGGTTGATGTTCAGATATATAAGCATGCACCGCTGCTTCTAAGTGTATATCAGTTTGAGTTCTATCCCAAATGATGACGTCAATGTTTTGATTTCTTAACTCATCGTATACGTAGGGGGCCACAGTTCCATTCATACCTGTAATGATTGCTTTCATGTGATTCTCCAATTTTTTTCTAAATTCATTGTATCACTTGAATCACTTCATCTTAATAGAAATGATGAATAAAGGCTTAAAGTTGCCTTAATTATGATTTTATGATAAAATGACTGACAGTCAGTCATGTGGAGGTGTTGTATGAATAAGAAGGATGCTTTGATTTGGGCCGCTGTGGATTTAATGCGTGAAATTGGGTTTGAGAAAACATCGGTGTCACAGATTGTAAAAAAGGCCAATGTTGCGCAAGGAACCTTTTACTTGTATTTTGAGTCAAAAGCTCAACTGGTATTAGGAATTGCTCAATCCATCATGGATGATTTCATGGCTTCATTAACCTCATTCAAATCTACAGATGACATGTCTTTAACTGATTTTGTCAGTGATTTGGTTGATTTAACTTATGATCATACCCAAAAGCACCAAGCTCTTATTGGGTTTGTCTACTCAGGAACAGCTTACTACAACTCCACCTCTCATTGGGATAAATTGTATATTCCTTATTTTGAATGGTTAAGTAATCGCTTAGCTGCTTATCAAAATTTGTCTCAATGTCGAAAAGAATATCCCCCTGATGTTTTAGCCAATCTTGTGGTTGGACTCATTGAACACAGTGCTGAACAGGATACCGTGTTCAAACATGAATACACCTTAAATAAAGACTCCAAACAGGTGCTAAAGCACCTTCTCACTCAAGCCTTGATCATGTGATCAAAGAAAGGAATACGATGAGTCAACTCATCATACATCTATTATGAAAACCGAAAAACAACTTTTAACTCAATCCGTTTTATTTGCTTTAATGTTTGCGATTGTGGGTATAGTGGTGGGTATCATTACCCAATCGTATGTCATTGCTTTTGATGGTCTTTACTCCATCATGAGTGTTATGCTTTCACTCTTTGCCTTAGTTTCTTATCGTTTCATGTCCAAACATGATTGGAAACGTTATCCTTTTGGAAAGACCGCCGTTGAACCTTTGGTCCTTCTTGTTCAAAACAGTATTCTATTAATGGTATTACTGTTCTCTGTTGGTGGTGCCATCATGACCTTAGCTTCGGGGGGACGAATGGTAGATACTTCAATTGCTTTAAGTTATTCCACACTTTCTGCTTTAGGGTGTCTAATCATCACTTTGTACATTCATCACCAATCCAAAAAGGTTAGATCAGGTATTCTTAAAGCCGAAACCACTCATTGGATGTTCGATACGATTGTCAGTTTTGGTGTGCTTTTAACTTTTGTGCTTATTTCATTAATGGATCACTTCAATGTATGGGTGAGTTATATTCCTTTGGTTGATCCATTTGTGGTGATTCTTATGGGATTGGTTTTCATTAAAATGCCTTTGGTTCAACTCATTGAGGCCATTAAGGAAATTATTGGGGTCCATGAGGAAGGCGATGTTTCTTCTACCATTAAGTCACTCATTAAAAGACTTGAAAAAGAATACATCTTTAAAGAATCCTTCTTACGTGTTTCCAGTGGAAGACAAATGATTTGGATTGAAATTGATTTTGTGGTGGATGAGACCAGTCCTGTACAAAGCATTAAAGATCAAGACATGATTCGTGAGCGCATTGATCATGCTCTCAAGTCCATTAAGAGTGACAAATGGATTACGGTTTCCTTTGTGGGAGACCGCAAATGGGCATTATAAAAAAACGTAAGGCTTAGTTAACTGTAACTAGCATTACGTTTTTTTTATTGATTAATTATCTCAAAGAAATGTGCTGTTTTGAATATCAATAAGCTGAATGACTCTCAATGCATTATTCAATGGTGATGTTTTTTTCATTTAATCTTTTTTCAGCAACTTCCTTCACAATAACATACACCGAAGACAGCAA
>CAYSNT010000154.1:0-2627 GCA_964432505.1 uncultured Erysipelothrix sp. | reverse complement strand
AATTTCATTCGTGCACTCATCAATCAACCAAAGATGTTGTTTTTGGATGAACCTACTAATGGGTTAGATCCGATGAATGCTCGTATTTTAAAAGATATGATTAAAGAGTTCAAAGAAGCAGGTGGCACGGTTTTCATTACATCACACATCATGAGTGATATTGATGAGTTGTGTGATGAAGTGGCCTTCATTGCGAATGGGGTGATTGTAGCCAAAGATTCCCCTCGTCAACTCAAGATTGATCATGGTCAGAAGAAAGTGATTGTGGAGACACGATTAAATGCTCATTTAGAAAAACATGTTTTTGACTTTAGTGAGTTATCCAGTCCTCGTTTCATTGAATTGTGTCAAAGTCAAACCATTGAAACCATTCATTCCATGGAAACCACACTTGAAGACATCTTCATAAAAGTGACGGGGGTGAAGCTTCATGACCATGATTAAACATTTAGTGAAACACGAATGGCTACGACTCATGAAGTATAATCTTTTGGTTGCTTCGATTGTCGTCTCCTTTATTTGGATCATAACCTCGGTCTTTTTATCTTCTGAGGAACTCATGAAGTTTCTTCCAACCATCTTTCTTTTAGAAGCTTCTGCAATGACGGCCTTACTCATCGGGGCTGAAATGTATTATGAAAAGAAAGAACACACCATTTCTTCCATGTTGATCTCACCGATGAGTACCCTCGACTACATGGTTTCAAAAGTCATTGCCCATGGTTTAAATACATTACTTGTCTTTGCGATTATGGTAGTAGGGTTTATGTTTACGATTGATTTATCATTAAATATTGTTGCGTTGCTGTTTGGAACAGTAATGGTTGCCACATTTTATGTAGGATTAGGTCTATTGTTATCCTATGTCTCCAAGGATTTTACCGGACTACTTGTGAATTACATGCTCATGATGATAGTGTTTTTGATTCCAAGTATTTTGATTTTAGCTGGTCTACTTCCTGAGTCTTGGGTTGAATTCACCCGTTATATTCCTAGTGAAATTTCACTTCGACTCATGAGTTTGTCTCTAGCTGACATTGATTGGACTCAAACTGTCATTGATGTAGTGATTACCATGATTGCTTCCTTCTTATTGTATCGTTTTATTCTTATCCCTCGCTTCAAAGCATTTGCGAGTGAACATTTGGGGGTTTAGTATGAAACTTAAACTTGTCTTATTCGAAATTAAAAACATCATGCGTGATAAGCTCATGGTCATGTTTGTGGTGTATCCATTGATCATTGGGTTAGTAGCTCGTTTACTCATGAATGATCCTAACATGGACCCGGCTGGCGTAGATTTACTGGTAATTCTCTCATTGGTTATTTCCGGATTTATCTTTGGAGCATTGGCGGGATTCTCACTCTTAGATGATCGTGATGATCATGTCTTTACATCTATTGCGATTTCGCCTATGCCTTTAAAACAATACATCATGATCAAACTTGGGTTTGTGACCGCGCTCAGCATTGTGTCATCGATTGCTGTGGTGTTTGTGGCTGGCATTGAAGGATTTGAATGGGGTTTAATCTTGGTGGTGGCACTCCTTTCGTCACTGCAAGTCCCACTTCATGGACTTCTTATCAACAGTTTCGCAAGCAATAAAGTGGAAGGTTTTGTGGTCATGAAGGCCAGTGGATTCTTGCTTATCTTTCCTATTGCTGCTTTCTTCTTCGTGGATCATGTCCAATGGGTGTTCGCTCTTGCTCCTGCTTTTTGGCCAGCTAAAGCCATTCAAGCTCAACTTCTTCAACCTCTCATTGAAGCTAATCTAGTGGATTTAGGGTTGAATACATGGGGGTTTATTGGGGTTGGTTTCATCGTTATGGCCGTGTATTTATCGTTAGTGATTCAATTGTTTAGACGTAAAGTTCTACAATCATAAAGGAGGAATGTATGTTATTGCCTGTCGTCTTGTTTTTGTTAGGGGTATTGTATGGTGTAGCTGCTTTTGTGGAGATTGGCTTGTTTTATGAAGGTAATCCTAAAACACGCATGATGATCAAATGGATGGGGAAACGCAACTATAAAATTCTGCTTATCGTCATGTCCGTGGTATTCATTGGATTAGCCATTTGGTTAAGACCTTAAAAGTCAACTTCGGTTGACTTTTATACTGTTTAAGGGAGGGTTATTTGGTATAATATTATTATGTTTAAACCTATACTCGACAAAATCAAATCATGGTGGAACCAGTCACTCGTTTTAGAAAATCATGCGATTAGATTACTGCTAGTGTATCGATTGACTCAACCCAATGAAGAGCATTGGCTGCCGAGTATGATTTTTGATATTGAGGAAAAAAGTTCTGGGAAAATCATTGGACGTTGTGATTTAAGATTTGGTATGAACCCATACATGTGGTATATGGGGAATGTGGGGTATGTGATTTATCCTCCTTATCGCGGTCATGGCTATGCGATGATGGCAACACAACTCATGATGGACTTAGCTAAAGAGAGCATGGATGAGTTGATCATCACATGTAATCCTGATAATATTCCTTCAATCAAAACGATTGAGCGAGTTGGTGGGGTGCTTCTTGGAATAGAGGATGTGCCACCGGGGCATGAACTTCATCAACAAGGTGAAGGTGTGAAATGTATATATAAAGTAACGTTAAAAG
>CAYSNT010000153.1:0-2669 GCA_964432505.1 uncultured Erysipelothrix sp. | reverse complement strand
TTTGTGAATGCTTCCACAGGCAACATCTCATTTGAATTTGAAGGTGGTGGAGTTTGGGGACCCATCATTGGGGTGGTTACTCTTGCTTCTGATAAAGAAACGATTGTTAATATTCGTGTGACCCAACAAGAAGAAACCCCTGGTTTAGGTGGGATTGTCGCGACTGAAGCGTATCTTTCAACGTTTGAAGGCATTCGTTTCTTACCTAACATTGAAATTAATAAGCCTGACAGTGAATCCAATAAACCCAATGAAGTGGATTCAATTACAGGAGCAACACGGACTTCAAAAGCCTTTGAAGGCATCCTTAATGACACCTATTCAGCTCGTTTAGCTGCATTAGCTAAGGTGGGAGAGTAATTATGAAACTCATTAGAATGAAGTATACCAAGTGGTTTAACATCATGCGTGATGGGATATCACGACAAAATCCTGTAGCAGTAGCAGTATTGGGAATCTGTTCCTCATTAGCGGTCACAAACAAGGTTGAAAATGCGATTGCGATGGGACTTGGGGTCACCTTTGTGGTCATGATTTCCTCCGCAACGGTAGCAGCTTTTAGAAAAGTGATTCCTAACAAGGTTCGTATGATTACGTATATGGTCATCATTTCAACATATACCATTGGAGTTCAACTCTTCTTAGCAGCTTACTTTCCTGAAATCTCCAAAGCTTTAGGAGCTTATGTTGGATTGATTATCACTAACTGTATCGTCATGGGACGTGCTGAGGCTTTTGGGATTAAAAACCCGGTTCGCTATTCCCTCATCGATGGATTTGCATCAGGAATGGGATACATGCTTGTGTTAATTCTTGTTTCTACCATTCGTGAAGTCTTAGCTTTTGGTACTTGGCTTAACATTCAAGTTATGCCAGCCTCCTTTCCAACATGGACAGTGATGGCGTTAGCTCCTGGTGGATTCTTCGTGATTGGATTATTCATATGGGGTATCCGAGAACTTATCGGATACTATGAAGCGTAAGGGAGGCAACTATGAACTTACTTGATTTAGCGATCTCTTCGATCCTCAACAACAACATCGCGCTTACCTTTATTCTTGGGATGTGTCCCCTCATTGCGATTTCTACCAATGTGAAGAATGCAACTGGGATGGGTTTGGCAGTCGTGTTTGTGGTGACCTTAACAGGCATCATCAACTACCCAATTTACTTATTATTAAAAGCCACTGGAACCACTAACCTTTCCTTGTTGGTGTTCATCATTACCATTGCGGCAACGGTTCAAGTGCTTGAGATTTTTGTGGATAAATACTTGCCTAAGCTCTATAACTCCTTTGGGATTTATTTACCACTTATTACCGTTAACTGTATCGTTTTAGCTGTTAGCTTATTCTTTGTGAATCGTAGTTACACTTTTGCGGAAACAGCTGTCTTCTCATTTGCTTCTTCTGTAGGATGGATGCTTGCGATTATCTTGGTTGCGGGTGTTCGTGAAAAAATGGCTGTAAATTCTGATGTTCCTCGTGGTTTAGGAGGCAAAGGAATTGTCTTCTTAGTGCTTGGTATCTTGTCCTTGGCCTTTTTAGGGTTCACTGGACTTAGCTTTTAAAGGAGGAAGACAATGCAATATCTATATATACCTTTAGTGCTGGTTGGGGTCTTAGTGGTCATTACCTTAGTGCTGATTGTCATTGATAAATTATTGGGTGGTGGTGGAGATAAGATGATTACCATCAACCAAGATACACAGATTCCTGTTATGGGAGATGATTCATTATTATCTACGCTTTCAGGTGAAGGCATTCACTTGCCAAGTGCATGTGGTGGAAAAGCCACGTGTGGAGCGTGTAAGTTTAGACTGATTGATGGGGGAGATATGGAACTTTTACCTACTGAAATTCCATTACTTTCTCAGGAAGAACAAGAGAATGGCGTTCGCTTATCGTGTCAAGTTAAAGTGAGAGGGGATATGAAAATAGAGATCCCCCCGGGACTACTCACGGCTAAAGAATACAAGACCGTGGTAGAGTATATGGAAGATTTAACCTATGATACTAAACTGGTTCGTTTCAGACTTCAAAATGGACAAACCATTGATTTTAAACCAGGACAGTATGCACAGATTAAGGTTCCAGGCATTGAGATTACACGAGCTTACTCCATGGCGTCTAATCCTAAAGACAACACGGTGATTGAAATGATTATTCGACAAGTGCCTAATGGACAAGCTACCACGTATGTTCATAAAGCCTTAGAAGTAGGAGATAAAGTCTCTTTAACTGGACCATTTGGTCACTTCTTCCTTCAAGAAACTGACAAAGAAATGATATGTATTGCGGGTGGTTCTGGTAAAGCACCAATTCGATCTATCTTATCAGTCTTAAGAGATCGTGGAATGCCAAGACAAGTGAAATACTTCTTTGGGGCAAAAACAACTAAGGATTTGTATATGACTGAGGAGTTCATGAAACTTCAAGAAGAATTCCCTAACTTCACTTATATTCCAGCGTTATCTGAACCAACTCCTGAAGAAAATTGGACAGGCGAGGTTGGATTGATTACGGATGTGGTGGATCGTCGTGTAGGTGATCTTAAAGATGCGGAAGCATATCTTTGTGGATCTCCGGGGATGATTGCGGCATGTACTAAAGTGCTTAAGAAACATGACATTCAAGATGCGAATGTCTTCTACGATAAGTTTTCATAAA
>CAYSNT010000152.1:0-2673 GCA_964432505.1 uncultured Erysipelothrix sp. | reverse complement strand
TAAAACCATTCAACTCATTGAAGACATGATTAGCAAAGAAAACAATGTGTTGTTTCCTATGTTGTTGGAAAAACTAAATCAAGCTGACTTGAAAGTCATTGCGCAAGCTCGTGAACAACACACACCAGATACAACTTATGAATCCGTTAATGAACCTAACACTGAAATCAGGGATGAAGCCTTAAACATGAGCATGGGATACTTAACTCATGAACAAGTGAACGCTATTTTCAATACAGTACCTTTCGATATGACTTTTGTGAATGCTGAAAATAAAGTGACTTTTGTGACACAAGGTAAAGAGCGAATCTTTGAGCGTCCAATCTCTGTCATCAATCGTAGCGTAGACATGTGTCATCCTCCCCAAAGCGTAGACATTGTGATGGGAATTGTGGATGATTTAAGAAGTGGTCGTAAGGATCACGAAGATTTCTGGATCAATTTCAGAGGAAAACGTGTCCATATTCGCTATTATGCGATCAGAAATGAAGAAAATGAGTATCTAGGAACCTTAGAAGTCACTCAGGATATCAGTGAAATTCAACATTTAGAAGGTGAAAAACGTTTAGTTAACGTATGAGACATCCCTTAAGTTTCATTCTTGGTTCACTCTTCCTTGTCTTAGGTTCAATAGGACTCATTCTACCCTTACTTCCAACAACCCCTTTCTATTTGGCTAGTGTAGGATGTTTCATGAAATCATCCCCTTCCTTTGCTTCAAGCATCTTGAAACATCCTATATTTGGCCCTATCATCAGTGATTATCAACACCATCGTTGTGTTAGACCTCATATCAAAAAGAAAGCCATACTTGTTTTATGGATTAGCATCTTAACGAGTATTGTCATGGCACCCTTGATTATGGTTAAAATAGGTCTTGTGTTCATAGGATTAGGGTGCACATTCATGATTCAAAAACTTAATGAAAACCCGCAAACATTCACATCAAAGTGAATGTTTTTTATGCGACAATATCCGACTACACAATCAATTCTTTTGCATAAACACTGCTTTTAGGACTACAATGAAAGCGTATACACATAAGTGTATCATGTTCTGTTGATCAAAAGGAGGAACCATGAAAAAGATTCTGAACAGACCAGAAGACGTCGTAGAAGAAATGATTAATGGCCTAGTTGCCACTCACGAAGATATCGTGCACCGCGTCAGTGACACCCGTGTTGTCGCTCGTAACTACGAAGGAAAAGGTAAAGTAGGTCTAGTTTCTGGGGGTGGAAGTGGACACGAACCATCTCATGCAGGTTTTGTAGGTAAAGGTATGTTAAGTGCTGCCGTCTGTGGTGATGTATTCACCTCTCCAACCGTTGATCAAGTGTATGAAGGAATTAAAGCAGCAGACAAAGGTGCTGGTGTATTCTTAGTTATTAAGAACTATACTGGTGACGTCATTAACTTCACCATGGCCAAAGAAATGGCTGAAGAAATGGACAACATTAAAGTAGACTTCGTCATTACTAACGATGACATCGCCGTTGAAGGTTCCACATGGACTGAAGGACGTCGTGGTGTCGCAGGTACAGTGCTTGTCCATAAGATTCTTGGCGCATTAGCAGAAAATGGGGCAAGCCTTGAAGAAATCAAAGTTGAAAGTGAAAAACTCATTAAAGAAATGGCTACTCTTGGTTTAGCATTAACTCCAGCAATCGTTCCTCAAGCAGGAAAACCTGGATTTGAGTTAGGCGAAGATGAAATTGAATTTGGTCTTGGTATCCATGGTGAACCAGGCTATCGTCGTGCAAAACTACAACCATCCAAAGTGATGGCGAAAGAATTCATTGATAAGATTGTGGCAGAACTTAAACTTACTGCTGGTGAAAAAGTAGTCGCATTTGTGAATGGTCTTGGTGGCACACCACTAATGGAACAATATGTCTTCATGAATGATGTATTGAATATCCTAAAAGAACACAAACTTGATGTGACTCGTAAACTCATTGGTAATAAAATGACTTCCATTGAAATGCAAGGCATCTCATTAACACTATTACGTGTTAAAGATCCTCGTTGGGTTGAATATCTTGATCAAGATGTGAAAGTGGCGGCTTGGTAAAATGATGACTCCACTCGCATTTACCCAATGGTTTGAAGTGTGGTCAAAAGACATTCAGACGCATAAAGAATACATGAGTGATCTTGATAATGCGATTGGTGATGGTGATCATGGATTCAATATGGCGAAGGGCGTCAATGCATATCAAGAAACCCGTCAAGCCAAACAAGAATTATCAATCAGTGAAGAGTGCAAACTCATTGGCATGACCTTACTTAGCAAAGTTGGAGGAGCTTCTGGACCACTGTATGGTTCAGCATTCCTTGCGATGGCCAAAGTATTTGGTGATGCTCAAGAGATTTCTTATGACCAACTTGTCTTAGCGCTTCAAGCTGGAGTTGATTCCATCATGATGCGTGGTAAAGCTATCCGACATGAGAAGACCATGATTGATGTATGGATGCCTGTCATCGAAGCCTTAAAACGCAATGAACTTAATGAAGCTCTTGTGGATCGTTACGTTAAAGATACAGCACCACTTAAAGCAACCAAGGGACGCGCTGCCTACTTAGGTGATCGCTCCATTGGGCACATTGATCCAGGTTCATTCTCTTCTGGATTACTCTTTAAAGCCTTACTCAAAGTTCTATAAATAAGAAAAG
>CAYSNT010000151.1:0-2688 GCA_964432505.1 uncultured Erysipelothrix sp. | reverse complement strand
ATGCTTTCTCAATTGGGGATGGTGTGGTCACTGAACATGATGTGAAGGGAAGACGAGGTTCATATTATGTGTGTGACACATTGAAACTTAAACCTTCACAAACGCATTCCTGGATGATGGTAGCGGAACTGAATCAAAATGCGGTGGATGTGCAATCACTGATTCATGATTTATCTACCCAACCAGATGTATTAAAATCAAACATCCTTGAAAACATTAAACAAGGCAATGTGAATTTAACCAAACTGGTGTATGAAGCCGATGGTCTTCAGTGCACGGCCAATGCGAAAACCAGTTTCCGTCATTTCTCAAACACACTTTTTAATATCATGCGTGGTGGAGTGTATGCGGATGGATATCAAGTGGAAAGCGACGACTTCATTTCCTTTGTTAAGGTGTGGAACAAAACTATCTATGCACAGTTTAAAGAAGTCTTATCTTCACTTCCTGCTCAACTTACGTATCAAGATTTAGTGTCAAAAGCATCTGAGTTAGGAAACAAGGATGTAGAACGCTTAGTGCTTGAGTATTTACCTCTTACTTTCAGCCGTCGTCATGGTGATCCAAGTCGTCCTTGGAATCGTTTCAGTATTGAAATCGCAAAAGAAGATGGCAGCAAGAAACTAAACTTTGAAGGAAACTGGCGAGACATCTTCCAAAACTGGGAAGCGTTATCCCTCTCGTATCCTGAGTTCATTGAAAGCATCATTGCGAAGTTTGTGAATGCTTCAACGGTCGATGGATACAATCCATATCGCATCACTAAAAACGGTTTAGACTGGGAAGAACTCAATCCTGATGAGCCTTGGTCCAACATTGGTTACTGGGGAGATCATCAAATCATTTATTTACTTAAACTCATGGAACTTTCCAAGGCGTACCATCCTAAGAAACTCTTGGATTTCCTTCATAAAGAAGTCTTTGTGTATGCGGATGTTCCTTATCGCATTAAAGGGTTTGCTCAGTTAATGGCTGATCCACACAACAGTATTCTCTATGATTATGCTTTAGACAAAAAAGTGCATGAACGTGTCAAATCCATTGGTTCTGATGGCAAACTTGTCATGAAGGGGGATGAGCGTTACACGGTCAACTTGATTGAAAAATTGCTTGTGATGGTGTGTGCAAAACTGTCCAACTATGTTCCTGAAGGGGGCATTTGGATGAACACGCAACGTCCTGAATGGAATGATGCCAACAATGCTTTAGTTGGTTATGGCTTATCCATGGTGACTTTATATTACATTCATCGTTTCCAAGTCTTCATGACATCCTTGTTAGAAGACATGGATCTTGAAACGTATGAGGTTTCCAGTGAAGTGGCACAGATGTTACATGATCTGACCACCATCTTTAAACAACACCAATCCTTAGTGGGACACACCATCAGTGATGAACAACGCTTTGAGATGGTGAAAGCGTTAGGAGAAGTCGGGGAAACCTACCGTAACCAAGTGTATACTCAAGGATTCAGTGGTAAGAAAGTCAGTGTCAGTAAACAAGCCATTGAAGCATTCACTCACATCACCTTACTTCACCTTAAAGATTCCATTCATAAAAACAAACGTGAAGACAATCTTTATCATTCCTACAATCTCATTAAGTTCAATGGATCTCGTTGTGAGGTATCCCACTTGTATGAGATGTTAGAAGGACAAGTCTCAGTCTTAAGTTCAAAAGCTTTAAGTGGTCAAGAAAGCTTGGATGTCCTTCATGCGTTAAAAGACAGTGCAATCTATCGTGAAGATCAAGACAGTTACATGCTTTATCCAAATCGTGCCTTACCACGCTTCTTAGATAAAAACATCGTACCAGAAGAAGTGGTCATGACCTCATCCATTCTTAAGGAAGAACTCGCCAAAGGAAGCACACAATTCATTCTTAAAGATGTGAATGGACACTATCATTTCAATGGATCTTTCCGTAATGGCAATGATATTGCGAAAGCACTAAGAACATCTACCTCCTATCAAGAAGAAGATATTCTGGTTGTTAAAGAAATCTTCTCCACCTTATTTAATCACCACGCCTTTACAGGCCGTTCAGGAACCTTCTATAAATACGAAGGATTAGGATCCATCTATTGGCACATGGTGTCTAAGCTGGTCCTAGCCACTCAAGAAACGTATTACGATGTGTTAACTCATGGACGATCTGATGCAACAATGGCCTTACACCAAGCTTACAAAGCAACCCAAGCAGGACTTGGTATTGACAAGTCGCCTGCTGTGTATGGTGCTTTCCCTACCGATGCTTATTCCCATACCCCATCATTCTCTGGGGTTCAACAACCAGGCCTTACAGGACAAGTGAAAGAAGACTTTATTTCACGTCTTGGAGAATTGGGTGTGAAGGTCCATGGTGGTCTTGTGTCATTTAATCCACTTCTTTTAGATAGAAGTGAATTCCTCCAAACCAAGACCACTTGGAAGCTTCCTAACTCTAGACAAGAAATTCACCTTGAGTTAGAACCACATTCCTTAGGATTCACCTTCTGTACAGTCCCCATCATTTATACTTTGGCTGATCAACCACACATTACCGTGGTCTATCATGATCAAAGTGTCAGTGAATATCCATACACCCATACCCTTGATGAAGCCACAAGTCAAAGTCTATTCAAACGTGATGGACGCATTGAGAAGATTCTTGTGAGTGTGGACAAGCATAATCTAAGATAAGCAAAAG
>CAYSNT010000150.1:0-2696 GCA_964432505.1 uncultured Erysipelothrix sp. | reverse complement strand
GAAGCCTTAAAGTATTATAATCCTTCCTCACCATGTGTTAGTGAAGCGCTAAAAACCTGGATAAGCACTCACTTCCCACATCATGAAACCCATTCTTCCCACTTAAAAATCACTGATTACATCATTGAGCGTGTACACAATCATCAGCACCATGACCTTGAAGCACTGATTATTCAAGCCGCTTCTTATCGTCAATTCTTAGGTTAAGCATCATTGAATAGATTATGAATTCAATGGAGTATAATTAGCATAGGAGGTCACTATGAATCACGTTCTTGCTGCTAGTTTAATTGGAAATGGGTATGGTTTTGCCTTGCATTGGATGTATGATCCGATTAAGATCAAATCCATTCTTGAAAATGAAGATGTTTTTTTTAAAGCACCGAATAAGCACCATTACGATGAAGCAACATCCTCTTTTTATGGGTATCCTTATGGAAAAGCAGGGGATGTCACCACACAAGGCATGTTTTTAGTGTGGTTAACCCAAGCCCTAAAAAAGAATCCCCATCTTAGTGTGGAAGAGTATAAGCAATTATTGTTAACTCATATTGCTCCTGGTGGTGATTATGTGGGTTACATTGAGTCGTATGCGAAGAAACTCATTGTGAATGAAATCATGATCAGCATGGAGTTAGAACCTGTGTTTGAAATGAGAGATGATCATTTAGTGGGCTTTATTCCTTACTTAGCCACAAAAGCTTTGAATTTACCCTTAAGTAAAGCTAAAGAATTGGCAACCTTGTTTTCAAATGATGAAGATTATGCTCATTTATTCGAGTGGTTTGATGAACTGCTTCAAGACATGACTTTAGAAAACAAATCAATCAGATTAAAAGCAATGCTTGATCAAACACCACTAAGTTTCACATCAAAACTAACTGCTGCTTTAAGCACAAAAGAGGATGTACACTTCTTAGAAGAAGATGCAGGCACAGCGTGTGTCATTCCTCAATCCATTCCCTTAATCATTCGTATCATCAATTTAGCTACATCGTTTGAAGAAGCCATGTTAATGAATGTGAAGTATGGTGGAGCCATCAGTGAACGTGCTATGATGTTAGGGTATTGTTTTTCAAAAATGAGTGAAGTTCCTTTACATTGGGTGAATCAACTCAATCCACAACTTCAATCACAGATTCAAGCACTTTAATTGAAAGTTATTAAGCAGCTTAAGTATACTATGCCTACAATGGAGGAAGAAAGTATGAAAAAAGTAATGGGTTTAATTGCTATCGTGAGCATGCTTGCGCTAAGCGCATGTGCTCCAAACTCCCCAAGTGATCCAGAACCAGTGTTAAAAGTGGGAATGGATTTACGTTATCCACCGTTTGAAACTGTGGATGCCAATGGGGCAGCATCTGGTATTTCAGTGGATATTGCGAAAGAATTAGGAGCTTATTTAGGAAGAGAAGTTGAAATTGTGGATATTTCCTTTGGAAATCTCATCACCGAGTTAAACTTAGGTGAGATTGATGTGATTATCGCATCCATGACCATCAATGATGCTCGCAGAGAAGTCATTGATTTCTCTAATCCATATGTCTATTTCCCACAAGTGGCGTTAGTGAACACAGCGTTCTTGCAAGCCAACAACTACACGACCATCCAACAAGTCTTAGATCATGATCAAGTGGTCTTTGCGGGACAAAAGGGAACCATTTTCTTAAGTTTACCTACTTCACTTGCGAAGAATCCAGGACCAGTCATTGAAACGGATAACGTTGGATTGGCATTGACTGAGGTTTCCACTGGAGCTGCACAAGCGACCGTCTTAAGTTTACTCGCTGCAGCAACCAATGCGAAAGCTTTTCCTGATACGATGACGTTAATTTTAGAACCTCTTTCTGTCAATAACATTGGTATGGGAGTTCGCAAAGGAGAAGAAGCCTTCTTAGCAGAGATCAATGCATTCATTGCACAGATGGAAACAGGGGGAGTGAATGATCGTCTTCGTGATAAATACAACCCTACCATCATCAATGAGTTTGGTTTAGAAGAAGGGATTGACGCTTTACTCAACAATGATTAAACAAAGTCGTGATTTTTTACTCGCTTTAGCGATATACGGTCTGTTAGCACTGTATATCGCTTTATCGTATCCAGGAAGAAACAACTTTAATCTAGCTCGATTATGGCCAGCTGCTCCTGATATTTTGGATGCCTGGTTATTAACACTCTATATTTCATTATTATCGTTATTTTTAAGTTTTATCGCAGGTCTTATCTTGTATTGGATTACCCAATCCAAGTTTGGTGTACTACGCTACATGGGTATCATCTTTGATGAAGTGGTGTTTGGTTCACCTTTACTTGTCTTTGTGATTGCAGTGTATTACTTCATTGCCTTTCCACTCGGTTTGCGTGATCGATTATGGGTGGGCATTTTTGCCTTCACCTTATACATGGCGCCTTACATGAAGACCATGGTGGTTGGGGCTATGAAAGCCATTGATCCTACTCAGTTTCAAGCCATGAGAGTATTAGGGTTCACACCTGCACAACAGTTTTTTCATATTTTACTTCCTCAACTTTTAAGAATCATGTTCCCACCACTCATCGGTAATTTCTCCTTTATCATTAAAGGAAGTTCCTTATTGGCAGTGATTGGAGTAAGAGAGCTTTATGGAGCCATTGATCGCATTCAAGCTAATTTACTCTTATATGTGGAAGGCTATTTCCTCATGTTTGTGACT
>CAYSNT010000149.1:0-2699 GCA_964432505.1 uncultured Erysipelothrix sp. | reverse complement strand
TCTTTAGACATGCCTCAAGAAGCCTTTGATTATGTCTTAGAAGCCACACTGCTTTTTAGAGTACAAAAAAAGAAAATGAGTGATGAAGCCATGATGGTATGGTCATCCCTTAAAAAACATCATCCTCACATTTACAAACAAGTGGGGGATAAACTCAAAGCGGAGAAAAATGAAGAATGAACCATCACCTCTTTGAGAAGGTATTAACTTCTAAATCACTTAAACGCAACTTAACCATCCATATTGCTTTACCAACACGCATTGATGGTCCTTTACAAGGTATTTTCTTTAACGATGGCCAAAATGTTTGGGAAGATGATCAGGCATCCTTTGGTACAAGTTGGGCTTTAGGAGAAGCGATTGATTTTAATGAACATCAAATCTGTGTAGTCAGTGTCTCATGCGCTGATGGCATGCATCGCTTAGATGAGTATTCACGTTTTGAAGATGACACCTTGATTGGGGAAACGGAGTGGATCACCCGTGTGGTGGGTGGAAAAGCCGATGTGTATCTTAAAGAAGTGGTAGAGGTCATTTTACCTTTTGCGAGTAGCTTTGCCTCTCTTAAACCAACTTGGGTTATGGTGGGTTCGAGTATGGGGGGAGTCATCTCCTTAACGGCCATGATTGAATATCCACATCTCTTCACCAAGATTGCAGGACTATCCAATGCCTTCTGGTTTGCAAAGGAAGCATTCCTTAATTATGTGTCTAGTGCAACACTGCTTCCACATCATCATGTGTATCTTGATGTGGGAACAAAAGAAAGTGGCATACAACCACTGAGTGAAGCGTATATTGCTTCCAATGTGGCAGTGGCGAATGCCTTGCTTCATCAACCTTTAGGATCACTCACATTTGTGAGGGTTATGGATGGAAAACACAATGAAATGGATTGGCGTCAGCGTATTGGATCCATTCTTAAAGAGCTTTTAAATCGATAAGTGAGCAGTGATGAATGATCACTGCTTTTTTTATGCTTAAAAGAACACAAATCAATGGTTTATTTCACTAATTTGTTTACTTATTCTGATAATATTGGTAAAATGGTGGTAGAAAGTGGGACAAAGTGTCATAAAGTGGTGAATCTCATGTTCATGGGAGAATATGCACATCAACTTGATAATAAAGGTCGCCTGATTATTCCTGCCAAGTTTAGGGAACTCTTAGGGGATCAAATGGTCATCAACCGCGGGTTAGATGGCTGTTTGAATGTGTATTCCATTGAATCATGGCAAACCATTTTAACCCAATTAAAACAACTTCCTACCACTAAAAAAGAATCACGCCAATACATGCACATGATGACAGCCAAAGCAGCTTTAGTGGATGTGGACAGTGCAGGACGAGTATTGCTTCCTTCATCGCTCATCAATGAAGCAGCATTAGTTAAATCGTGTATCATCGTCGGTGTGGTTGATCACTGTGAAATATGGAGTGAAGAGCGTTGGAATGCTTATTACGAAGGGGCTAGTGCATCCTTTGAAACCATTGCGGAATCATTGACGGACTTTCTAACATGAGTGAACAACACATTCCAGTCATGCTGAAAGAATGCATGCATTATCTGAATATTCAGCCAACCCTTAATTATGTTGATGCAACCTTTGGTCGCGGAGGACACAGTAAAGCAATCCTAGAACAACTTACGACAGGAAAGCTACTGGTCATTGATCAAGATCTTGCAGCGATAGAAGCAGCTATGAAGCTTCAAAAGGACTATCCTAATCTGATTGTGGAACATGCCAACTATTCACAACTTCAATCACTGCTTCAAAAACATAACATACCATGTGTGGGGGGAATCTTAGTGGATTGTGGCGTGAGCAGTGTGCAACTGGATGAAGGGGAAAGAGGATTCTCTTACCGCTTCGATGCTAAGTTGGACATGCGTATGAATCAAAATCAAACCCTCACAGCTTATGATGTGGTCAACACGTATACTCCAGCACAACTGCTTCATCTCTTGTTCACTTATGGTGAAGAAAACAACGCCAAGATGATTGTTCGTGGAATGATGAAGGCGAGGGAAGTGAAGCCGATTGAAACCACCTTTGAACTGGTGGAAGTCATTAAATCCTCCTTACCAGCCAAAATCCTTAAACAACAAGGGCATCCTGCTAAGCAAACCTTCCAAGCCATTCGTATTGCGGTGAATCAAGAACTTGATCATCTTGAATCCTTTTTAAAACAAGCCACTGCTTGCTTATGTCCACAAGGTCGATGTGTAACCTTAACCTTTCATTCCTTAGAAGATCGTTTGGTTAAACAACACTTTAAAGCATTATCAACACCTCCTAAAACCAATAAAAGACTACCCCAACAAGAAGTCATCTTAGACTATCAAACACTGCATTCAAAAGCCATTGTGGCTGATGAACAAGAAATTGAAATTAATCCACGTGCTAAAAGTGCCAAACTTAGAGCCATTATGAAACTCTAAAGGAGAAAGAAGATGAAGAAGAAGAAAGTGATACGTAAAAAAAGAATAGATCGTTTAGTGATATTCATTCTTTTTCTGGTCACTGTATTCGCAAACTTCATCATTAAACCTATTTTCCTAGTGGCGCAACAAACACGTTACACAATTCAAATCCAACAGGTTGAACGCTCAATTGCAGCACTTAGAGTCGAAAATGAGTCGCTTTCAATTGACATTGAACAATTATCTCAATATGCTCGTATTGTAGCTATCGCAA
>CAYSNT010000148.1:0-2828 GCA_964432505.1 uncultured Erysipelothrix sp. | reverse complement strand
CTTAAGAAACATGACATTCAAGATGCGAATGTCTTCTACGATAAGTTTTCATAAAGCAAACCTCACAGTTCAATCAAACTGTGAGGTTTTTTCAATCATTAATTAGATAAACAAGGTTAATCCAGCGTCTTCACTTTCCGCAAGATAGGTTGCTACCCCCCCAAAGGAGATTCCATCAATAAGCTCTTCTTTCTTAATGCCCATGACATCCATACTCATGGTGCAGGCAATAAAGTCGACTCCTAGAGCTTGGGCTTGAGCCATTAAACTTGGAAGCGAATCCACGTTCTTCTCCTTCATCACATTCAACATCATCGCTTTACCCAAACCACCCATTTGCATCTTAGATAATGGAAGTTTGGTTGCCCCTTTTGGCATCATCATACCAAACATTTTTTCAATGAGCGTTTTCTCTACCTTGACATGGCTTTCTTTTCTTAAGAAGTTAAGTCCCCAGAACGTTGCAAAGACAGACACTTTTTTACCCATGGCAGCTGCACCATTGGCGATGACCATAGCTGCTAAGGCTTTATCAAGCTCTCCTGAAAACAAGACAATGGTTGCGTTCTCATTGGTGGTGTTCACTGCCTTTGGTTTTTCTTGCCCTTTTTTGAGTGTCGCAATGACTTTCTTGTTTTCCATCTTCACATCCATCACCGTATTGCCAGTTTTTTCAGCCCATTTGACAATATCGGAATAGAACCCAAAATCACTGGCTTCGACACGAAGCATTTGATTGGGTGCCATGGTTTCCATGGTTTTATATGTTTCAAGAATTGGACCTGGACATTGCAAGCCACACGCATCCACATGAATGACTTCTAAGTCGGTTTCTGGTAATGCAGTGATGACTTGTTCGTCAACATAGCGTGCTTCCGCAACACCGGTTAAGCCTGAAGGATTATTGAAGTCATGATGAGCCACTTCATACAAACGATAGCCACCATCAAGGTTATAGACTTGAGTGTACCCATTTTCTTGAAGGATACGAAGAGCTAAATAACCACGATGCCCTACTTGGCAGGTGATGATGATTGGAGCATCTTTCGATGGCAAACGATGCAGATTGAATCGTAGTTCATCAAGATCAATGTTGATTGATCCTGGAATATGCCCTAAATCATATTCCAAAGCCGTTCTTACATCAAGTAAAAGATGTCCTTGTTTCAAATGAGCATCCACTTCATTCCATTGAAGTGTGGTGTATTCTTTCTTGAAGACATGGGTTGCAACATAACCTAAAATATTCACTGGATCTTTCGCACTAGAATAAGGAGGAGCATAAGAGAGTTCTAAATTAGCTAAATCAGTGACTTTTAAATTGCCAGCCATGGCGGTGGCGATGACATCGATACGTTTTTCTGTTCCTTCTTGACCAATGGCCTGGGCTCCTAAGATGCGTCCATCGATGGATGAGAACACCAGTTTTAGAATCATAGAAGTTGCCCCTGGATAATAGGAAGCATGATTATTGCGATTGACATGAACCACATGATGTTCAATGCCTTGCATTTTCGCAATACGTTCATTGAGTCCAGTAGAAGCTACCGTTAAATCAAACACTTTTGCGACTGCGGTTCCATAAGAACCAGGATAAGCATCTTCAATACCATGGATTGCATGAGCGACCACCACTCCTTGACGATTGGCTGGCCATGCGAGTGGAATTTTAGTTTGTTTTCCATTGACGCGTGAAGCCACTTCAATCGCATCTCCTAAGGCATAAATGAAAGGATCAGAGGTTTTCATATGATGATCCACTAAGATACCTTTTAAATCACCAATGGCTAAGCCTGCTTCTTTCGCAAGCTTCACTTCAGAAGAGACACCAATGGCTAAAATAATAAGGTCTGACTCAATGGTTAAACCTGATTGGGTTTCCACCACACTTCCTTGATTCTTGAAGGATTTCACACCATCTTTAAGAACCAGTCTAACACCATGTCGAGTGAGTTCTTCATGAACCACTTGAGCCATTTCATAATCAACGGGAGCCAACACTTGATCTGCCATGTCCACTAACGTGACTTCTAACCCACGCTCAATCAAGTTCTCTGCCATCTCAACCCCAATGAAACCTCCGCCGATGACGGTTGCTTTCTTAGGTTGTTGCGTTTTAATGAACTCCACGATGGCATCCATGTGAGGGATGTTTCTTAGGATGAAGACGTTGTTGGATTCTTTTAACCCTTCAATGGGAGGGACGATAGGAGAAGCTCCTGGAGAAAGAATAAGAATGTCATAAGACTCAGTGTATTCTACTCCACTCATTTTTTTAATATGAACTTCTTTGCGATCACGATCAATCTTAGTAACTTCACTTAAGTTGCGAATGTCTAGATTGAATCGTTTACTCATGCCTTCAACCGTTTGAACCAAGAGTTTAGAGCGATCAGTGATCACTTGACCGATGTAGTAAGGAAGCCCACAGTTAGCGAAAGAGATGTATTCATCCTTTTCAAAAATGATAATGTCATCTTTCTCGCTAAGACGTCTTAGTTTAGCAGCTGCGGTTGCACCACCAGCTACACCACCCACAATGATAATTTTTCTTTTTTCCATAATGTCCTTATTTCTAGATGGGTTGTCCATCAATGAGGTTAGTTAATCAATTCACAAGTCAGTTTAAAAAAAGAGAAATGGTTCTCTTAAATCGTACACGTTGAGGTTCTTATTTCATGACGTGTCCAGACTAACCCAACGATGATTAAAGCAAGGGAAATCAACTTGTACGGTAATCCAGCGAAAGGTAGCGCAATCACAGAGAATGCAATTCCTAATGAACCAAAGAAAGCAATCACACACGGTGTACATCCATAAGTTAAAAC
>CAYSNT010000147.1:0-2862 GCA_964432505.1 uncultured Erysipelothrix sp. | reverse complement strand
GAACGTGTCGAGAAATATGGTGAAATCATTCGTAAGTTCACTCAAATGTACATCCGTGATGAACACATTAAGCAAACCAAAGCTCAAGAAGAGAAAATGGTTTCTCGATTTCTTGAAAACTGGCTGATGCATGCCCATACTATTAATGAACCTAATTTCATTGAATTAGCTCATTCGCTAGGCATAAGTGTACATCTTCCACGACGCATTGTCATGGCTAGTTTCATTGATCAGGAAAGCAATGATATGAAACACAAACAAGCTCATCTTGATCAAGCCACACGTTATCTTAAGAAAGCCATGTGTGATCATCATCAAACCTATGCTTTAAGAATAGGAACACGTCATGTCTTCATGATATTGGATACGAAAGATGAAAACATCAAACAACACTGTACTTTAGTTAGACAACACATCAAACAAACCTATGATTGGGATATTCGCTTTGGTTTTGATGCGCATACTTTTGATTATACTCAAGCTCATTATTACTACATTCAAGCCAAAAAAGCCCTCAATGCAGCCTTAAGTGTGGCATCTCAGCCCATCATGGGGTATCAAGATTTACAGTTGGAATTGTTGTTGAGTGAACTGTCTGCTCCTCTAAGACAAGAATTCATTGATAAACTCTTTAAAGGAATGGCTCATGAAGACATTAGAGAAGCACTACAGATGTGTGATGTGTTGTATGCCCATAATGGTTCACTTACCCAGGCATCAAATCATTTGTTTATTCATAAAAATACCCTACAATACAAGTTGAATAAGTTAACAGAGTTAACAGGATATGACCCTCGTCATGCATTATCAATTCCGTTGTATAGCTTAGCATTAATCTTCTTTAAATCATTATAAACATGATTCAACAAGGATACTTCCTTTTTTGTTTTATAAGACAAATAAATGCGCTTACAATTAGTCTTAGTACTATAGAAGAAAGCGCATTCATTTTTTAAAATGAAATAAAGTGAACACTTAAGGTGTTTTGAAGGAGAAAGTATGAGCGGATTACCATTGATCGTCACCTTCGTTATTGCTATTGCTGTTATGATTGTAGCCATTTCGAAATTCAAGCTTCACCCATTTTTAGCCATTATGGGAACCTCTTTAGTTTTAGCTATTGTTGTAGGATTACCTCTTATTGACATTGCTGCGACAGAGACAACACCCGCTAAACAGGGGATTGCTACCATTATTGGAGCAGGGTTTAGTGGAACATTCTCAAGTATTGGGATTGTGATTATTTTAGGAGCATTAGTAGGAACATTATTAGAGCGTACAGGAGCAGCCATTAAATTAGCTGACTTGGTTGTTAAAGTAGTGGGTAAAAAGAATCCTGAACTCGCAATCATGATCATGGGATGGATTGTTTCTATTCCAGTGTTCTGTGACAGTGGATTTGTTATTTTAGATCCAATTCGTAAAGCCTTACGTCGTAAGACACAAGCATCCAGTGTAGCCATGACGGTTGCATTATCAGCAGGTTTATATGCTTCACACGTGTTAATTCCTCCTACACCAGGTCCAATCGCGGCAGCAGGATCTGCTGGTCTTGCAGATAACTTAATTCTTGTTATGGGTATGGGTGCACTTGTTTCTATACCAGCTTTAATTGCTGCTTACTTCTATGCTTTATACATTGGTAAAAAAGTCAAAACAGTTGAAGATGAAGATGATAGTTTAGTCAGTAGTACCTATGATCAATTGGTAGCGGAATATGGCAAACTTCCAAGTGGATTCAATGCTTTAGCACCGATTGTCCTTCCGATATTCTTAATGGCATTAAGCTCAATCGTTGTTGCATTCAAGATGAGTGGTCAACTTGTGACCATCATTCGTTTCTTAGGAAACCCAGTCTTAGCTTTAACGGTAGGATTACTTTTTGGAATTGTTCTTCTTTTTGCAAGTGGTAAGAAAGATGAATTCAATGGTTTAACCAATGATACATTAAAGATTGTTGGTCCGATCTTGTTTGTGACTGCAGCAGGTGGTGTCTTGGGTCGTGTTATTGCTTCTGCAGGATTTGTCGAATACATTCGTGCCAATGCAACCGTGATTGCAGGGGTTGGTATCTTCTTCCCGTTCCTTATTTCTGCGATTTTAAAAACAGCTCAAGGGTCATCCACTGTGGCAATTGTAACGACTGCAGGTATCTTAGGTAGTTATGCCGCAGCAGATTCACTCATGGTGGCTTTAGGTCTAAATACTCCAGTGCTTGCTGCATTAGCAGTTATGGCCATTGGGGCTGGTTCAATGACTGTTTCTCATGCGAATGATAGTTACTTCTGGGTAGTTACTAACTTTGGTCAAATGAAAGCTGAAGAAGGTTACTTAACTCAAACAGCAGTTACCCTTGTTATGGGTATTGCTGCTATGATTTCTATTTTCGCATTATCTTTAATATTCTAGGATGTCGTGACTTCCACACGGTGAGAGGGGATGTATGAAAAAAATAGTATGTATTCCAGATTCTTATAAAGGAACATTGAGTTCTATCACCGTGTGTGAGGTGATGAAAAAAGTGATTCACCACCATTTTCCAATGTGTGATGTGATTACAATCCCAGTCGCGGATGGAGGTGAAGGCAGTGTGGATGCTTTCTTATCGGCTATGCTAGGAAAGAAAGTGTTCACCCAAGTTCGTAATCCTTATTTTGAAACCATGGATGCGTTTTATGGTCGCTTTGATGATCATCTTGCGGTTATTGAAATGGCTTCAGCGGCTGGGTTACCACTCGTAAGTGATCGTCCTAATCCAAGTTTAACTTCCACCTATGGGGTTGGAGAACTCATCTTGGATGCGATTGATCATGGAGCTAAACGCATTATTGTTGGGTTAGGTGGATCAGCAACCAATGATGC
>CAYSNT010000146.1:0-2888 GCA_964432505.1 uncultured Erysipelothrix sp. | reverse complement strand
ATGATGAACAATGCAAACGTAATCACCTCTCTTATCCAATAAATCGGAAAAACATAGGTGAATACAAGCATTGAGAAGGATGCGATAAGAAAGAACATCCATATTCGTTGAGGGAGATTTCTGTTTTTAAAGAACTGGGTATAACCAGCAGTGATATAAATGAAAAAAAGATAAAAGGAAACATTGAATACAATGATGCCAAAAAACTCATTTTGAAGATTTTGAAGTGAAAGTGATAGACCACTGATGGTTGCGAAAACAAAGGCTAGGGTGAATAAGATGAGTGATCGCTCTTTTCGAATAAAGTACATGGTAAACAATATGGCTGCATAAGCCATTGTGGACATTGAAATCATGACTGCCATTGTATAATTATCCATGCGACTCCTTGAAATAGAGACAGTGCTATTAATCACTGCGATGTGGAAATGCTTGTTTTTGATATCATTAATATACAACTTAATGGTTGAAAAGTAATCAAGAATAAACTGCAAATAATGGTTAATGAACATTTAGATATTGCTTCATACCTCACTCTTAATATTCTTGATTAAGCATATGCAATCCCCTAAGATCAATGATGATCCATCACTGAATCAATGTATGAAGTTGGTCCTAGTCTTTCATATAATCTTTCAATCACATGAAAAAATTCTCTTTCACTATCATCATTTACATCTTAAAGATGCATTGACAGCGCTTACAATCATCGTTAAAGTAGACTTAACAAGGAGATTTAGAATGAATCACTATCCAGCAGAACCCTTTAGAATTAAAGTCGTTGAGATGATGAAAACCATGAGTAAAGAAGAAAGAGAAGCCGCAATGATTGAAGCGGGATACAATACCTTTCTTCTCAAAAGTGAAGATGTGTACATTGATTTACTCACGGACAGTGGCACCACTGCGATGAGTGATCGTCAATGGGCAGGCATGATGATTGGTGATGAAGCCTATGCGGGAAGCCGCAACTTTCTTCACTTGGATGCGGTAGTCAAAGAGTATTATGGGTTTAAACACATGGTTCCTACCCATCAAGGGCGAGGAGCAGAGAATCTATTGTCCCGATTAAAAATTAAACCTGGAGATATCATTCCAGGAAACATGTACTTCACCACAACACGCTACCATCAGGAAGCCAATGGAGGTACTTTTAAAGACATCATCATTGATGAAGCTCATGACCCTAGTGTGGATCACCCTTTCAAAGGCAACATTGATTTGACTAAGCTTCAAACCCTCATTGATGAGTATGGCGCAGATCGTATCCCTTATGTTTGCTTAGCTGTCACAGTTAACCTAGCAGGTGGACAACCTGTCTCCATGCAAAACATGAGAGAAGTCAGTGCCTTATGCAAAAAGCACAACATTGATATCTTCTTTGATGCGACACGTTGTGTAGAGAATGCTTATTTCATTAAGAAACGTGAAGAAGGCTACAAACATACTTCCATTAAAGACATCTTACTTGAGATGATGAGTTATGGTGATGGATGTACCATGTCTGGCAAGAAAGACTGCATGGTCAACATTGGTGGTTTCTTGGCCATGAATGATGACACCTTATTCGCAAGAAGTAAAGAGCTTGTTGTAGTGTTTGAGGGTATGCCTTCCTATGGTGGTATGGCAGGACGTGATATGGAAGCCATGGCCATTGGCATCAAAGAGTCTGTAGACTATGCTTACATTGCTCACCGTGTTGAACAAGTCAAATATCTGGGTGATCAATTGGAAGCAGCAGGTGTTCCTATCGTACGTCCTGTGGGTGGTCATGCGGTATTCCTAGATGCTCGTGCTTTCCTCTCTCATTTAAGTCAAGATCAACTTCCAGCTCAAGCTTTAGCTGCTCACTTGTACATCGAATCTGGAGTTCGCTCCATGGAACGTGGTATTGTCTCTGCAGGAAGAAACAAAGAAACAGGCAAAAACCACAGTCCTAAATTAGAGCTTGTGCGTCTTACCATTCCTCGTCGAGTGTATACTTATGCTCATATGGATGTGGTCGCTGATGCAGTCATTGCTCTGTATAATAAAAGAGAAAGCATTACAGGTTTAGAATTTGTCTATGAACCTCCAATGCTTCGCTTCTTTAATGCACGATTTAAACCACTTTAATCCATAGACTAATGGTCTAACTAAAAAGCAATCACCTCTGTACGGGTTATTGCTTTTAATTTGAATAATTGGATAATTTATCTATGTCATCTGTGGAATCACATCTTCAATGAAAATCTTTACTAGTTTCTCATCAAACTGTGTGCCCGCACATCTTATTATTTCTTTCACTGCTTCTTGACTTGTCATTGCCTTTCGATATTGGCGATCTGAAGTCATCGCTTCATAAGCATCACAAATCGCTATGATTCTTGAAAACAGTGGAATCTCTTCGCCTTTAAGTCCTTGTGGATACCCTTTCCCATCCATGCGTTCATGATGGGTTAATGAATATTCCGCAAGTCTAGAGTATTGATCTGCTGAGCGAAGTATTTGATATCCATTCGTGGTGTGATTTCTCATGATGTTCCATTCTTCATCATTGAGTTTGCCTGGTTTTCTTAAGATGGTGTCAGGAATAGAAATCTTCCCAATATCATGCATTCTACCCGCAAGCTCAAGTTCTAATTTTTCACCTGCAGATAAACCTAAACTTTCTCCCATTAAGGCACAAAAGTGGCTTACTCGTGATGAATGTGTTTTTTCTTCTTCATATTTATTCTTAAGTGCATCAAATAAGGTCACAATGATTTGATTACGTGCACTTTGACCATGCAAGACCTTATTAGCGTACATATCATTTTCTGATTTGATAATGATGTCTTGAATCAGTTCAGTACTCTCTGACTTAACCGCAATTCCAAAAGATAAAGAGACATCAACCCCTTGGATTT
>CAYSNT010000145.1:0-2922 GCA_964432505.1 uncultured Erysipelothrix sp. | reverse complement strand
AAGAACACTTTTTGTTCATCATTTTCTACTTGTTCATTGTATCCAGCAATGACTCCCTCTAAATACCGTTCATAAAACGCATTATGAACAAGCACCATCACTTGAGGGCTGTTGGTTTTGATGACACGTTGACTTAACGTTTCATGTTTGAACTGATAGGTCATGAGCACTTGTGTGCTCAATAAAAGCATGACCATCATCATGGAAACCAGTTGAATAAGATTGAACTGCTTACGCATAAATGCTTTAAACATCATCATAGAATGTCTTTCGCAAGCTCAAGTAATCGTGCTTGTTTTTCCTTTTGACTTCCTTTTAAGCATTCATCAACACTGAAGAAACCATCTTGAAGCAATAGAAAACGATTCCCATAAGAAGCAATTTTCAGCGAGTGAGTCACCATCACAATGGTTTGTCCTTGTTCATTGAGGGCTGTAAGAATATCCATCACTTCTTTAGCAAACTGAGGATTCAATGCCGCTGTGGGTTCATCCGCAAAAAGAATAGCAGGTTTATTCATGAGTGCACGGGCAATAGCACATCGTTGACGCTCTCCTGTAGAGACTTGAGAAGGGAACTTGTCTTGTACATGGTCTACTCTCATTGAAACCATGAGTTCGTGTGCACGAGTGCGAACTTCTGTGGAATGTTCAAGTGATGCCATCATGACATTTTCAATCATGGTTAACGTGTCAATCATGATGTTTTCTTGAAAGACAAATGAGACATCTTGATTTCTAAATCGTTGTATACGTTGTGTGTTGGCTTTGGTGATGTCTTCCCCTTTAAAGAGCACTTGCCCAGAAGAGGGTTGATCTAAGGTAGAAATACAGTTAAGAAAGGTTGACTTACCACTACCACTTTCCCCCATGATCATGACGAAATCTTTCTCTTTAATCTCTACATTGATGTTTTTAAGGACAGGAAAGGTTTGTTTACCACTTACATATGATTTAAAACATGATTGAACAACTAACATAACACCACCTCATTTCAAACCATTATACCGAAGATGTCTTCTTTTTCATACATGAGTGACAGGATTTTTCTATTTGTTTCACATTTCTTCCAATTCTTATTTATAATAGTGTTAATTAAGCTTCCATTACTTTAAGGATTAATCATCGTTTTGTTTGTGTCTTTTATCACGATTAAATGTCTTTTCTTCTTGATTTAATCTTTAGTTTACGTATGATTAAGGTAATCAGGGGGAGTCATCATGAAGAAACTTATTAAATACCTTTTTATCACTTTTCTATTATTTGGATGTACAATTCAAAAAGATTACCCAACATTAAGCTTAGCGACAGCATCTATTTCTGATACCATGGTTAATTATTTCAATTTAGATCAACCTCAATTTGAAGGGAATGCTTTTCAAATTAAATCATTTAGAATTGACACGATTTCCATTCCTTTAGATGATCCAGAAGTCACTTACTATCGGATTCATTTTGTGATTGCGCCAAAGACTGAAATGCCTTTTGAAATGAAATCACTCGAAGTACAGCCATCTAACCAGTTTATTCTCGATTACTTTAAACTTCCCGATTCATTGACGGGTTATGGTTCCATCAAGGATTGGAACTATTTAACATCAAAGCTTAATGGTTTTAAATTCCCTTTAGATGATCATCGTTTTACTGCTTATGAGTATACAAGTTTTTTCAATAGTCGTGGTAAAATCATGATGGAAGCCCACAATATGGATAACGCCATCATCGAATCTGCATTTAAGAATCTTGATGTGATCATCAAATACGATGATAAAACCGACATCATCAAACTTACTGATCTAACCATTAACCCGCTAACATCATTGGATCAGATTGCAGACGATGACACTCAATTATTAAATTTAGTGCAGTCAAATCAAACACAGAGTTCATTTGAACCATTCAGATAGAAGGTGAAACTAACTTTCACTAGAAGAAGTCTTTTCAAGACTTCTTTATCTTTTCACCATAAATGCAACCACAGGTTGCGCTTTTGCATGCTTAGCATGATAGATTAGCATGCAAAATTAACCTATAATGGTTTTATAAAGGGGACTATATTATGACTCTAGGCAGTAAAATTCAAGCATTAAGAAAAAAGACGCATATGAGCCAAGATGAACTAGCGGATAAATTGGGTGTTTCAAGACAAGCATTATCCAAATGGGAGAATGATTGTACCAACCCTGATATTGAAAAGGTGATTTTGATAAGTGATCTTTTTTCTGTAACCACGGATTATTTACTTAAAGAGCATCAAAATCAAAATGAATCTACATTTGATACCTTTCAAAAAAATAAACGATTAAGTTCTTCAACTCTCATCATTTTTTCTTCACTGATTGTTTACTTAGGTACATTAATCGCGATAGGGCTTTCTCACACTTCACTTTCTAATCCAAACAATGTTTTTTATACAGATTGGACGTTAGAACTAGGGTCCTATTTTGGAATCGCACTTCAAATACTAGGAATTGCTTTGTTTGTAATCATGGCTGATTTCAATGATTTTAAGAAAACGATCATGAAACGATTTTGGTTGATTAACTCATGGCCACTATCACTCATTCCAAGTTATGTCTTGTTTGTATCTACACTTCATCCTTTTACACGCTATTTCTTTAATTCTGATCAAAACAACACCACCGTACTCTTTCATCTTCTCTTCATCTTAATCTTAAATGTGTCGCTTTCATACATCATCAAACGCAAATTTGACTTAAACTAACTTCATAATTCACTGAGTAAATATACTGTTTTTCTAATCAAATCCATTAAAAAAAGTAGGAATTATCCTACTTTTGGTTTATTTAATGGATTCAATCATGCTTTCTTCCCAAATTGGGTTAGGTTCGATGCCTAAGAGTTGGGTTAAAGAGGCAGCAACATTGGCTAATCCAAACTTACCTTCTTTAAGCGTAACGTC
>CAYSNT010000144.1:0-2957 GCA_964432505.1 uncultured Erysipelothrix sp. | reverse complement strand
AACCATGCCTTCACTTCTTCCTGACATGATTGTGAAGAAAGAAATCGATGTACTTGTGGATGTATATGCCCAGTGCATTGAAGCCATCAAAACCATCTTGAATTCAGATCAAAACATTGATTTAGAAACGCACATGCATGAATGGCATTTTGATTATGATCAAAGTCGTTGGGTGTTAAGCAGTGTTGAATTACCATCTTCTCATATTGATGTGCCATCACTAAGTTACACTCAAGAACAACTGACACGCTTACTCCAACAGCCTCAACATGAGGATGTTTGGGAAATGGATGTGGCATATACTAGTGTTATGCTAGAGCAGGTGGAACATCATCGCCAACATGCCATTCGCTTATGCATGATTACCCATCATGATGCTCCATTAGTTTATGCACAAGCCTTGGTGAATGTGGAAGATACGCATCAACAACTGTGTGATGAACTTGAAAAAGTCATCCTTCAAAGAGGACGACCAAGCAAGATTATCACACGTGATTCGATTTTAGTTGATGCCTTTAATGAAGTATGTGCGTCACTTAACATTGAATTGGAAGCCAATGAATCATTAGAAACCATTGACTTATTTGTACAAGAACTAGAAGATAACATGCGTTAAAGTAAAACAGGACAATCATGATGATTGTCCTGTTATCTTATTGAATGCTATGGATATGATGAGCAATGATATCAGCTGCTTGTTTAAGTTGTTCTTTGGTATGGGCAGCACTAATCATGACTCTTAATCTAGCTGTTCCTAAAGGAACAGTAGGGAACTGAATGGCACTGATATAGACGCCATCATTGAGGCATGCTTTTGAGATTTTCACTGCTTTGGCTTCATCTTGAATTAAGATGGGTGTAATCGGTGTTTGGGTAGGGAGCAGTGTCAGTTGATGTTCATGGCATAGACTTTGGAAATAGTGAGCATTCTCCCATAATTGATCGACTAATGCTTGAGAAGACTTCAATTGATGAAAGGCCTCATTCAGTGGAGCTAACACCGCAGCAGGAAGAGCTGTAGAAAAAAGCAGTGGTCGAGCATTCACAATCAGATACTCTTTCATCACTTGTGAACAAGCCACATATCCTCCCACAACACCGAGTGCTTTGGATAAGGTTCCGATGGTAAAATCAACTTTACCACTAAGATTAAAATGAGCCACCGTGCCTTTCCCATATGGGCCTAAGACACCTGAGCCATGGGCATCATCAATGTAAGTTAATGCATCATAGTTTTTGGCTAATGAAACCATGGCAGGCAAGTTCACCACATCGCCATCCATTGAGAAGACCCCATCAGAGATAATGAGAGCATGTCTGTAAAGGTGACGATGTTCTTTAAGCAGTGATTCTAAGTGAGTAAAATCATTGTGATTGTAAACAAATTTCTTGGCACGTGATAAGCGAACACCATCAATGATGGAAGCATGGTTGAGCTCATCAGAAAAAATCACATCGCCTTCAAGAGCGATGGCTTGAATGACCCCTGCGTTGCATGCAAAACCACTTTGAAACACAATTGCTGCTTCTTCACCTTTGAACTGAGCAATTGTGGCTTCAAGTGCTTCAAGTAAATCGTTGTATCCTGCGATGGTACGAACAGCACCTGCACCAACACCGTGAGATTGAATGGCTTCAATGGCTTTCGTTTTTAATGTAGGATGATTAGCAAAACCGAGATAATTGTTTGAAGAAAGATTGATGATGGGTTGATTATTGACTATGATGATGGCATCATTGCGACCATCGATACGAGGAGGTAAAGCGTAGGATCCTTTGGCTTTTTTTTCTTCAACCCATTGCTTAAAATAGGCTTGACTCATGTTTTATCACTCACTTTCAAGACGACTTTACCACACTGTCCACTGGCCATGTATTCCATACCTAGCTCTAGAGAAATGAATGGTAAAGTATGGGTATGAATGATATCAAGATGGAGTGCATCACGTTTAAGATAATCTTTGATTTGATCCCATGTTTCAAACATACGACGACCTGTGATGCCAGCTATGGTGATGCCTTTAAAAACAATATCTTTTGAAATATCCATCATGAAGGGGTGAGAAGCTACGCCTAGCATAGCCATGTGTCCACCATCTTTCAGGAATTTAAACGCATCTGAAATGGCCTTAGGATGACCGCTCATTTCTGCAACCACATCCACACCATAACCATGGGTTAAATCTAAAATCGTGTCTACAACGTTCACTTCATTAGCATTAAGTACCACATCAGCTTGAAGTTTCTTAGCTAAATCAAGACGATAAGGATTAACATCAATGACAATCACTTGTTTTGCGCCATTGGCTTTCGCCACATCAATGGCCATTAGTCCAATAGGACCACAGCCATTAATAACCACACTTTTATTGAAAACATTCGTAGAATTAATGGTATGAACAGCGTTTCCCAAAGGTTCTAACATGGAGAGTTGCTCTAGAGGGACATCAAGATCATTCATGATTAAAGCATTTTGAGCCGGAAGAGCAATGTATTGTGCGAAACATCCATCTGTATCCACTCCAATGACTTTCGTGTTCTTACAGATATGAGCATGATTAGCCTTACAATGTTCACACTCATTGCAAACAATATGAGTTTCTGCCACAACAATATCATTGATTTGATGGGTTGTATTATGAGGACCCACTTCAATGACTTGGCCAACAAATTCATGGCCCATAATGGTTGGAGGCTTGACACGGGATTGACTCCATTCATCCCATTTGTAAATGTGAAAATCAGTACCGCAAATGGATGTATACAATACCTGAATGAGGACTTCATCATCCTTCACTAAAGGCATGGGTGCCTGTGTGAAGATTCCTCCTGCTTGTGGATCACGTTTTTGAAAGACTAGCATAGTTTGCTCCTTATTGTACCTTTATTTTATCATATCTAACCGGGAGTTTGACACTTCAATCAATTGATCAATTCCAAAAGTTCTCTACTAAGAG
>CAYSNT010000143.1:0-2987 GCA_964432505.1 uncultured Erysipelothrix sp. | reverse complement strand
ATTGTTCAAGAAACACAAGACCCTAAGTGAGCACTTAGGGTCTTGTCTGTTTATCGATTAAGTAAGGGTAAAGTCATGGAAACCTTCGTCCCAATGTCTTGACGACTGATGATGTGAATCGTACCTTGGTGCTTCTGTACAATCCACTTGGCAATGGATAAGCCTAATCCTGCACCCTTGGTCTTCACCACACGAGCTTGTTCATCACGATAGAAACGATCAAACACTTTATCGATGCTCTGAGTACTAATGCCTATGCCTTCATCCGTGATGGATAAGGTAATGGCATTGTCTTGAGTGTTAACCCGAATAAAGATGGATGAATTCTGCTTTGAATACTTCAATGCATTGTCCATGATAATACGAATCGCTTGTTTGAGGAGTTGACGATCCGCAACACACGTGATCGATTCATCACAAAAGATGTTGATTTGTTTGCTTTGATCAATCAAGGCTGTTTCTTTAATGATTTCTTCCAGTAAAGCTCTCATGTGCACTTGTTCAAGCAGCAGTTGAATGTTGTCGGAATCTCCTCTGGCTAAGAAAAGGAGGTTCTCAACAAGTGTCTTCATGTTTTCAGTTTCATTCTTAATCGCATCAATGGATTCTTGTAAGGTGGCTGGATCTTCTTTCCCCCAGCGATCCAACAGATTCACATACCCTTGAATGACAGAAATCGGTGTACGCAGTTCATGTGATGCATTGGAGACAAACTCGGTTTGTAAAATAACCGCTTGATTAATGCGAATAAGCATGTCATTGATGGTTTCTGTCAGTGCAGTTAAAGCCTGCGAATTGGCTTTCACCTGTATTGGTGAATCCAACTTGTAGGCATCAATGTCTTCAATGGCTTTCGTAATGGATTGAAGTTGATCCATGTCCACACTGACCGCCAACTGAGCAATGTCTTTCTTCAATTCTTTGGTTGTGTTTGATAATGATTTTAAAGGATGCAATTGACGATGAAAACGCAATGAATGTTCAATGGTTTTAGAAATCAGCACCAAGAATTGGAAGAACACAAACCCTAAGTAAATCACATAATAACGTGGTAAACGTGATTGTAAGTTAATGGTCGCAATAATGGGTTGATCTTGATCAATCCATTGAAGCTTATAAGACAGTTCATGATAGGTATAAGGTTGAGTCATGTTGAAGCCTGGTTGAAACTCTAAGCTACGATAAGTGATGTCATTCATAGCAGATCCTGAGAATAACACATTCAGGATTCTACTTTCTCTCACCATCTTGGATGTTTCAAACGTAATGATTCGATTTTGATCTTGTGGGAATACCCACTCATCATTAACGATGGTGATTTGTTCACGCACAAGGGACACTTGTTCTTCCACTTCACTCAGTAATCCATACGTTAATAAGCCCACAAAAAACAGGTTTAACACAATGAACAGTGATAAGAATGAAAAGAACGTAGATAAGGTTAAGGAACGTGCGATGTGTTGTGATTGTTTATTCATGAGGTTCACCCTCATCTTTAATGATGTAGCCTATCCCACGAACGGTATGAATGAACTTAAGATTAAAAGGATCTTCTATCTTAGAGCGTAAATACCTGATATACACATCCACCACATTGTTTGTACCATCAAACTCATATCCCCAGATCTTTTCAAGCAAGACTTCTCGTGTAAGAACTTTATTCTTATTGATCAGTAGTAAATGAAGCAGCTCAAACTCTTTTTTTGTGAGTTCTATTTTTTCTTTCTGTACAAAACATTCATGCTGGTCCACATCCAACGTCAGTGCCTTAAAGGAAAGCAAGGTTACAACTGCATGCTTTCTTAAGACCGTTCTTAATCGTGCAAGCAGCTCTTCAATCGCAAATGGTTTAGTAATATAATCATCAGCTCCATTGTCTAACCCAGAGACCTTGTCCATGACACTGTCTCTAGCCGTTAACATAATGATGGGCACTGAGGAAGTGAATCGTATCCGTCGTAAGACTTCAATACCATTTAAAGAAGGAAGCATGATGTCCAACAACACCACATCAAAGGAAGAGGCTTTAAACACCTCTAATCCTTCCCGTCCATCATACGCAAGCGTAACATCATACCCTTCATGTTGAAGCTCTAGCTGAACAAAACGGGCAATTTGCGGTTCATCTTCAATGAGTAACACTTTCTTCATGATTGATCATCTTTCTTAAATTCTTTAGATATGGACTCAACACTCTCTTTCACAATGTTTCCAGCTTTCTGTGTTGCATCACTGACGATGTCCATGGAACGATTCACTTTATTGTCACTGAAATTAGGTCCCGCAAAACGATAACGGTAACCAAAGAACAACCCAATGATCATTAATGGGAAGACCACCCATACAGCTGCAAACACCAGTAAGATCACAAAGATGGTTAATGGAATCGCAATCACATCACGATCAGCTTTATACACAACAAAATCATTAATGTTACCTAAATGAAGCACATGCTTTAACCAATCAATGAACTTGGTTAAGCCATCCTCTTGTTTTGGATTGGTTTTCTCTTCTTGTTTTTGTTCTTGAAATGTTGAAGAGGTGGAAGCCGTTTGTTCATTAGATTTAACCTTACCACTTCTTTCCAACAACAATACCGCCTCTAACATGTCCCCATCACACTTCTCTAATGCTTCCTTTGCATCATTAAAGGATACCCCAGTAATGCCTCTTAGCTTTTCGACTTGTTCAAATGTAACCATGATCATTCTCCTTATTGAATGATTGCAGTATACTCCTCAATCATTAAAGCCACCTTCAACCAAGATTAAAATTCAATTAGAAATGTTCTATCCTTCATGAATGTTGATTTCTTCTTCAACTTCAACACTTTGAATGGTGGTGGTTTTAAGATCTTTTAACTTCATGCCTCTCATTCTCAAAAAGAAGACTGCCCCTATTAATACCACCACATGATAAGTCGCAAAACGCCATAAGATCATGGTTGAAGCCGCAGTAGCTTTACCCACTACGGTTGAATAGGCTAA
>CAYSNT010000142.1:0-3012 GCA_964432505.1 uncultured Erysipelothrix sp. | reverse complement strand
TGTATTCACCTATGTTTTTCCGATTTATTGGATAAGAGAGGTGATTACGTTTGCCTTGTTCATCATCGTGTTGATTGATTTTTATCGTCATAATCTAAACCAACTTACAACCTTATCAAAGTATGCTAAATATGGATTAAGGGTGATTACTATTGCTAACATTTTGGCTTACACCCTCATGGGTGTCATTGCTCTATTCACTCGAAACGCATCATCCTCTTTACTCTTTGAAAGAGACCTCACCCTAGATTTTGTTTTGATCCAGATCAATTTTGCTTGTTGGGTTGCCTCGATTTTTGTCATTGGAAATGAGCGGTTGATCAGAGAACTTAATGAAAAGAATGAACGTTTGTTTGAACTATCCAAGTATGATTACTTAACTGGGTTGTATGCTCGACGATTTATTGAAGAAGAAACGCATCGACTCATGGCTCGAGCTAATCGTTATCATCATGCTTTGTCGGTTTTTGTGTTTGATATCGACTATTTTAAAACCATCAATGATCAACATGGTCATACCATAGGAGATCAAGTGTTAAGAGAAGTGTCAAAACTCATCAAAAAGCATATTAGGAATGCTGATTTACTAAGCCGTTGGGGAGAAGATGAGTTTTTGGTTGTATTACCTCATACCAATGAGGATCAAGCGCTTCAATTGGCGCAAAAAATCAGTGATGTGATTGGCACACTTCAAATGGAACACATTCAACAACTCACCATCAGTGGAGGGGTGGCTGAATATCATCATCAAGAATCGTTTGATGATTGGTTTAATCGTGCAGATCAAGCACTCTATCAAGCCAAAAACAAGGGAAGAAATCTTATTTACTGCTTAAGTAGTCCACAAGACTTGAACGATCATCACTCGACTCAAATCAATCACTAAAAAGACATTCATGTGTGATGAATGTCTTTGTTTATTTCATAAAACATGTTTTCTACTCTTCATTCAAAAGCATGGTTTTGAATTCTTGAAGCTTTTGTTTACGCTCTTCACTTACTTCAGGATACTGTGGATCAATGGATTCTAATGTGCTAACCACAATCTCTGCGATTACTGCACGTGCGAACCATTTTTTATCTGAAGGAACCACATACCAAGGACATTCACGTGTGGCAGTTGCATTGATGGCTTCCTCATAAGCTTTCATGTACTTGTCCCAGTAGCCTCGTTCCACAATGTCTCCATCACTGAATTTCCAGTTTTTGCTAGGATCATCAATGCGTTGTAAGAATTGCTTCTTTTGTTCCTTCTTGGAAATATTAAGGAAGATTTTAATGACTCTAAAGCCATTCTCATAAAGATGCTTTTCATAATTCTTGATTTGCTCATAGCGATCATGAAAGATGTCTTGGGTGAGCACTCTTTCAGGGAGTGCTGTTTTCTTATGAAGATCATGCACTTTCACAACCAACACATCCTCATAGTAAGAACGATTAAAGATGGTTATCATTCCTCGTTGAGGAGCAACTTTCATGGCTCTCCATAAATAATCATGAGCAAGATCTTCGGCAGAAGGGACTTTAAAATTATGAACTGATATCCCTGCAGGATTCACACCACTCATGACATACTTGACTGCACCATCTTTACCTGCCGCATCCATGGCTTGAAAGATGATGAGAACCCCTTCTTTTCCTTGGGCATACAAACGTTCCTGAAGTCCTTGTAAGTCATTGATGTGATCATCACGTCTTTCTTCAGCTTCTTCTCGATCTTTAAAATTTCCTTCTTGTTTGGTGTCAAATTCTCTTATTTTAAAAGGCTTACTTCCATCAAAGCGAAAATGATCAATGTTCATGATGTGTCCTCCTAGGGATCGATTCCTACTCTTTTTTCATTATAACACTTCATATGATTTAAATGAAAATGCTGAGATTCAGAGGTAAAAAACATAAAATAGACTTAGTTTGCAGAGATGCGACGTTGGTCCTGTCCAAATCGAATGAAGATGAATAGACCAATCCATCCAAACAATGAAGCGATTATAAAATTGATGGAAGGGGCAATGTTCCATAAGAATGCACTAGAAAGTGCAGCAATTGAGACTATGACATCTCTAATCATGTAGTAAGTACCATATGCAGATGCTTTTATGTCAGGATCAGAGAGTTTTACAATCAGAGCTTTTCGTGTTGGCTCACCAAATTCTTTCAAACCACGAATAATAAATGCAATCACAAGGATAGAAAAACTGTTTGAAACAAGTAAAAACAATGGGAATATCGCAAAGAAAAAGAAAGTGATACTAACAATGGTTTTACTTCTCACTCGCTCAGAAAGCAAAGCAACGGGAATGTAGATTAACATTGCTGTGATCATTTCAATTAAGGTGAGAACGCTGAACTGTATGGCAGATTGATTCAAGTTATTAACAACATAGACCACCACAAAGGCATAAGGAATTTGCTCTGCAAAGCGTATTAAAATGTCACTGAGTAATAATATCTTTAAGGGTGAGGACATGCGTGTAAAACCGGCTTTAAAGTCAATGGGAGTTCGCTCAGATGTTTCTTCCACAAAGTAGTGAATCGCAACAATGGCTAATGCTGCGAAGATCAAGGCGACAAAGAAAGCAATTCTTGATCCAACGACCACACCATAAATTTGAATGATGAAACCACCAAAAAGAGGACCTAATGCCATAGGGATACGTCTAACCAATGAATGCATTGATACTCCCATGGTTTGTTTATGTTCCAAAAGTGTTGTCGCAATTAATGAGAGTATTGCAGGTAAAGACAAAGCAGTCCATGAGATGAAAAAGACTGAACCCACTAAAACAGCTTGCCAGCTGGGGAAAAAAATCACAATCAAGTATCCAATGACTGAAAGAAGGCTTACTCCTTTGAGGGTGTTTTTGTATCCAAATCGATCGGATAATAAACCACCAATATAGGAGTATAATGCGCTTAAAAAATTATCAATCGCATTGAGTAGTCCTACCGCATAGGTTGAACCTCCAATGGCGAGAATATAGATAGGGAGAAATCGCTCACCCATTTTTTCAC
>CAYSNT010000141.1:0-3031 GCA_964432505.1 uncultured Erysipelothrix sp. | reverse complement strand
TCCACATTTAAGTTGAGCATTACAGTTGGTGCAAGTGTTGCATCCACCGATTTCCTCCACAACACCTTCAAGACAGATTGGGCAAATATCACCTACTTCATTTCCAATGTCACGGTCTTGACGATCAGATCTTAGATCGGTTTTCTTCTTGGATTCTTGTTGAGCCTTAACATCAACACCAAAGTCTTTAACGATATCAAGTTGTGACCAAGTCACTTCTTCATCATTGGTGAGGGAGAGGACTTGTGATTCACGAGATCCATCCACATACACGGTCCCACCTTTTGCGCCATTTTTATATAGACGCTCATAAATGGTTTGAACTTGACGTACGGAATAACCTCTTGGTGCATTCACAGTCTTTGAGATTGAAGAGTCAATCCAACGTTGGATGGCACACTGAGTGTCTGCATGTTCTTCAGGACTAAGTTCCATTGCGGCCACAAAAATGTCAGGTAAAGTGCTCTTCGTGTATTGTGGGTTGTAAGCGAGGAATTCTTCCACAATCGCTGCATTGACTTCAATGAACTTACCTAAACGACCAGAACGATAGTAAGAGAAACTGAAGTAAGGTTCTAAGCCTGTTGACACACCGACCATGGTTCCAGTTGAACCAGTAGGGGCAATGGTGAGTAAGTGAGAATTACGAATACCATACTTTAGAATATCATCACGAATGTCTTGAGCTAAGGTCTTCATGTATCCAGTATTAACGAAGGCTTCACGATCGGTTAAGAAAGGGAATGATCCTTTTTCTTTCGCAATATCAATCGATGTACGATACGCTGTTTCCGCAATCGTTTGAAACACGGTGTTAATCACATCAAGGGATTCAGGAGAACCATAGCGTACACGAGCCCAAATGAGCATGTCATGAAGTCCCATGATGCCTAAACCAACACGACGTTCACCTAGTGCTTGAACTTTGTTTGGTTCTAAGAAGTAAGGAGTGTCATCAATGACGTTGTCTTGCATACGCACACAGGTTGCGACGCTGTGTTTTAAATCATCCAAAAGCAGTTGACCACTGGCCTTATCTACAAAGTTAGCTAAGTTAATGGCTGCTAAGTTACATACGGAATAAGGTGCTAATGGTTGTTCACCACAAGGATTGGTGGCAACGACTTTTTGACCATAAGCGCGAGCATTGGTTTTCTCATTCGCATTGTCAATGAAGAAGATACCAGGTTCTGCGGAGTAGGTTGCACAGAAGTTAATTAAATCCCAAATATCGCGTGCACGGACACTACGATATACTTTAACAGGATAGCCTAAAGCTGCCCATTCACGTACATCACCAATCTTATACCATTCACGATCATAGAATTCTTTCTCTTCAGCACTTAAGTGCTCAAGGTCTGGGAAACGCAAGTCATAGGAAGTATCATGTTCAACCGCATGCATGAATTCATCGGTTAAAGTGACAGAAATGTTAGCTCCTGAAAGAAACTCAGGGTTAACGACTTCAAGGCTACCACCACTGAGCAACATCTCACGTGCATGTGAGGCGATATGTTCAGGAACAGATTTATTTTCGGCTAAAGATTCATACATTTCTCTTTCAATTTTAGAAAGAGGGTTGAATTTCAGTTTACGTAAGGCTTCTTCTCTGACCACCACATCATTGGAATGTTCAGATAACCATTTCAACACTCGAGGATTTTGCATCTTAGAGATAATGAATTCAATGATGTCAGGGTGCCAGTCTGCAAGCATGATCATTTGAGCTCCACGACGAGAGCCCCCTTGTTCCACAAGGTGAGTTAAGTTTGCGATGTCATTGAGCCAAGAAACAGCCCCAGAAGACTTACCACCAACCCCTTTAGCAGGTGCAGCCTTAGGGCGAAGGGTAGAACCATTGGTTCCCACACCACCGCCACGAGACATGATTTCCATGACTTCTTTACGATGATCTGCAATACCACCACGTGCATCGCGAACAAAAGGCATAACAAAGCAGTTGAAATAAGTGACCTGTGTGCCACTTCCTGCACCATAAAGTACACGACCTGCAGGGATAATGTTAAGTTTTTCTAATTCTTGAGAGAATAAATCTCCATAATAATGACGAGATTCAGTTGTCTTTTCAGTTGAAGCTAAAGCCACACCAACACGTCGAGCAATCTGCTCATAAAATATCTCCAGTGGTTTATCCACTTTTTTAAATGGTCGAGTAATAATCCCCGTAGCAGCTTCACTTTCATTCTCAAGTGAACCTCTCCATTCCTCTTCAAGTTTAATCACCACAATTTCATCATTACGATCTACCGCAATCACTTCCCCAATCCCACGTGAAGGGAACTTAGGATCATCTTTCACAATCGTAACAACGATATCATGAACGCCCAAGGTCTTCAGACTACGATCCTTTTGTGAATAGCGATCCAACATAACCAGACGTGAAACTCCATCATGAGTCGTTGAGAATCTTTCTTCAATGAGGGAAATATGAGGAAAATGTGATGAAATATCCCCGTTGAGTTTATCTATTGTGACTTTAGAATATTTCATACTCTTCTCCTTAGTACTATGTTTCTAATTCTAACACAAAGCAAAGAAAGTCTTACTTTGAAAATTTATTACATTTATTAAATAGCATCTATTTTTCAAAATCATTGATTAATCAAAATGAAAATATAATCGGATAAACGATTAATGTAGATGCGAATTAAAGGTCGATCGCCATGTTCTTTGAAGGCACGAATCATGACTCGCTCTAAGCGTCGAATAATGGTTCTTAACACATTAAGACGAGCACGGTAAGGATCATCAAAAGGCCATACAAAACCATTGCATGAATCAGCCACTTCTTTGATTCTGGTTTCTAAGGTATCGATGTAGGATTGAGTGAACTCACTGTCATCAACAAAACCAGCCACAATAGAAGCAATTAAACTGAGTTCCTTGTGACGATCTTTAAACTCATTCAGCTTATCTGGAGCCATGGATTGATTGTAGATGATGAAGGCCATGACTTCATCCAAGTGGCCAATGCAATCAACTAGACTGCTGTCTTTCTCTACACGGGCAT